>JADGAB010000062.1 GCA_015232245.1 Magnetococcales bacterium
CAAGTTTGGATGGGACACAAATGATGCTCCTCGGAATGTTTGCTTTCGCTAACTGTCCCGGCTTAAGTGGATGGCCGATGCAATGCACCATGGAGATAGTGAATGGTTGCCTTGTTGCCTTCCTGCCACGTCACATAATCCGCGCCCTCGTCGTCTTCAGGATGCCGGAACCCATCGTCGGGGTGCAGGTCCAACTGGTCGTTACCGTCTCGCATGACCGCCCAGTAGAGGAGAAGATCGTAATTCAGGGTGTATTTGTGCTCAAAGTGAGATAAGAAACGGCGGCAGCAAGCCATCTGCTTATCACTCACCTGAAAAGGGTGATCCGGGTGGTTGCCAGCAACGGCGTTGACCAGAATATCCTTGATGGCGTCGGCATCTTTGTTGATCTGATCGATCAGCGTCTGTTTGGCAACCGGGTAGGCTCTCAGCGCCTTGGCCATATCCACCAGTAAACGGATCACTGCCTCGAAGTCCCGAATTTCCAGGGCGTTGAAAACCTCCCTGGCATGGGGCGAGGCAGAAAAGTCGGCTTTGTCGAACAATGCGTCATAGCTGAAGATGTCTGGCTTCAAGGCGATGCTGAAGCCGTTGCCAAGGAGCAGGTGCTTCTTACCGTTTGCAGCCTCCAGAGCCTGTTTAAATGTCAGAATTTCAGTGGTCTCGGCCATTAAATTCCCCCCTGAAGGCGCGTTGGGTGAGGGTACTGAATAATTGATATCCTTCTGCATGCTGACCTCGCCCAATATCTATTGATGATGCCACCTTTTCTTTCATCAGAATAAATTTACTCTGTAATTCAATAGATGGAAATATAAATCGAAGAGATCGTAGTCCCTCTGTGTTGATATTGTAATTTCCGGCGGTTGTCTTAGTCTCCTTTATGATTTTCCCCCTAAATGTTGGCATTGAAGCTAAGAACTGAAGAAAATCAGGAAGAAAATTTGCATCTTTAGAAATTCTAACGCGAATCAAATAACTGGCAAATACCGCAATAGCGTTTCCAGAAAATACTGCGCACCTCGCAATATATTCTGGATTGCCATTAGTCCTCACAAAAAGCAAATCACCTTTACACAGCATTAACCTGTCCGCTTCATTCTGTGTGAGTTTGGTGTATTTCAGATCCTCCCAATTGACCTCATTTTCCGAAATGTTCGGAATGCGCAACACAGGCAAGTCACCGTCTTCCTTTTTCTCAGAGCACTTCTGCGATGTCCCATATCTCATATCCGACACAAGGTCTCCGAGCAAAACTGTATCCCACCCCTTCGGATTAGTGACCGGATCCCCAAACATCTCCAAAAACACCGCCCGCAAAAACTGGTCCGCTAGTGCCAATGCTTGGCGGCGTTTGCGGCGGATGGCGTCGGCCTTGTCCAGAATCGCCGCGATGCGCTTCTGTTCCGGGAGGGGTGGGAGGGGGATCTTGTATTCCCTGACCGCATCAACTGGCACCCTCTTTTGGCCAGCGGCCCCAGCCATCTTTTTGGAGGCTACAAACCGGAATCGTGGGTTCCAGACCATATGGAACAGATATCTTGCATCCATGTAGGTGCCAGGACGAAGCACATGGAATTCGGTTGAACCAAATCCGATCTGAGTGCCGAGGTTTCGCAGATGAGCCGCCTTCCCATTTTCGAAGCAGGGTGTGATCTTGGCGAAGATGACATCATCCCTTTCAAAGTAGGTGTATCCTTGCAGAACATCTGAGAGGGCACGTTGTTCTTCCTTAGCAATCGTTCCATCTTCCAAGACCAAGGCCATCGGAAGGAACGACACTGGACGGTCACTTCCATTTTTTGCGGATTTTGGCATGCGGGGGTTGATGTGAACAACTTCCCCAAGAGGAACCATCTTCATCCCACCATCCTCCTCAACCCTTCCAAATCCGTCATAATCTCCCGCCCCATCGCCATCATCACCCTCCGAAAGGATTGAAAATGGTCAAAACCCCTTCAATCACCTGTCCGTCTTGAAGATCTTCCGTGTACAGGGTGGAACAGCTCACCGGGCATTGGCCTGCTCCCGGTCGAAACGCCATCCCTGGGTATCCAGAACGGGCACATCACCCGGTCCGCATTCCGTCTCCTGGACCGATTGCCCCACAGCATGCCGCTGCTCCAAAAACAGGACAAAATCCAGCACCCGATCCACCAGATCTTCGGGCATCCGTTTTACTTCGGTATAAATGCGTTCGGCGGTGTTCATGGGCGACCCCTTTTACCCGATCATCTGTTTGAGTTCCTGCAAATCCTGCATGATTTCCTCTTCTGAATTTATCAGGCAACGAATCTCTGCTCATCCCATCCCACCATCCCCCTCAGCTCTTCCAAATTCGCTATAATCTCCCGTTCCATCTTTCTCACGCCTCCGCAAACGGGTTGATCAGACTCAATCCATCAATTCCCTTGAAATCGCTGATGTTGCGCGTCATCAGCGGCAAGCCGTGAATCATGGCGGTTGCCGCGATGATGGCGTCGCCCAGACGAATGGCATGATGGCTTCGCAGTTCGATGGTGGCAGCCACCTCACGCCTTTCCAAAGGAAGTTCATCCAGGCATTCCAGCAGTTCTGTCGCGCTCCGTCGGCTCTGTTTGGTATGCTTGCGCCAGCCCAACAACTCAATGACCGTCACCACCGATACGGCGGATCCCTGGGAAAATGCGGCCAGAGCCCGTTCCCTGAACAGGGCATCTGGATAGTCGTTCAGAAAGTCGATCAAGACGTTGGTGTCCATGAGACAAGGAACATTCATGACGTCCGATCCCATTCATCCCGCATGTCTGCAAACTCTTTCGCCAATTGTGCCTGGTCCACTCTTGGAAAGCTGGCCTGTGCGGCCAGTGCTTTTTTCTTCAACTCTTCTGGGGACATGCAGTAAATCTGCTCCCGCAGGGTTCTCCCAGGGACAGCACCCTGTTTCTTGACGGCTTCGATGAATGCCAGCACTTGATGAGTTTGTTCCTCCGGCATCCGTTTAATTTCGGCGTAAATGCGTTCGGCGGTGTTCATGGGCGACCCCTTTTACCCGATCATCTGTTTGAGTTCCTGTAAATCCTGCATGATCTCTTTTTCCAGATCCATCATACGCTCCAAAATCTCGCCGGGGGGATCAAATTTTTCTTCCTGGTAAATCGTCTCTTTGTAACGGTTGATGGAAAGATCATACTTGCCATCGCCGCGAATCTCCACAGCAGGCACGAAAAACGCCTTGGCGGTGCGGTCGGTGAGCTTTTTCGGATCGCGGACCTTCCATTGTGCCAGCAGGTCCGGCAAGTCGTTGGCCTCCACCGGCTGGCGTTTGTCATCGAGGGAAAAACCGTCCGCCTGCACGTCATAGAAAAAGACCTGATCGGTCTTGCCGCCCTTGGTGAAGATCAACACCGCTGTGGAGACCCCGGCGTAGGGGCGAAAACAGCCTGAAGGCAATGAAACCACCCCCTCCAGTTGATTATCATCCACCAGAATCCGGCGCAGGTCCACATGGGCGTTGGAGCTGCCGAACAGCACCCCGTCCGGCACGATGGTGGCAGAGCGACCGCCGAGCTTCAACATGCGCAGGATGAGGGTGACGAAAAGCAGTTCGGTCTTCTTGGTCTTCACCAACCCCAGCAGGGAGGGATGAATGTCCTCCTCGTCCAGGCTGCCCTTGAAAGGGGGATTGGCCAGGATCACGTCAAAGGCATTGGTCGCCAGTTTGGGGAAACGCTCCGGGAAGGTGGTGCTCAGGGTATCCTGATAGTGGATGTCCGGGGCGTCGATACCATGCAGCAGCAGGTTCATGGCGGCGATGCGCAGCATGGTGGCGTCGAAGTCGAACCCCCGGAACATCTCTTGCTGGATGTGCTTGCGGTGCGGCTCCAGCAGGTCGCCGTGGTAGATCTTTTCTCCGGTTTCCGGGTCGGTCTCCACCATCTCCGGGGAGGTGTACTCCCGCATCAGATACTGCATGGTCTCCACCAGAAACCCGGCGGTGCCGCAGGCGGGATCCCCCACCACTTCCTTGTGTTTCGGATCAGGGGCCACCATCTCCACCATGGCGCGGATCACATGGCGCGGGGTGCGAAACTGGCCGTTGATGCCAGCGGTGGTCAGTTTGCTGAGCAGGTATTCATAAAGATCCCCCTTGGTGTCCCCGGCGGTGAGCGGCAGGGCGTCGATCATCTCCACCGCCTTTACCAGCAGGGTGGGCTTGGCGATCATCAACTGAGCCTCTTTCATGTATTCGCCGAACTCGGCTCCATCCACCGCCACCTTTCTGAAGTGGGGAAACAGCCGATCCCGCACCAGGGGCAGCATCTCCTCGGCTCCCAGGTGGCGGAAGTGGGACCAGCGCAGATCCTGCTCCTGCTGGCTGAAGTTGCGGCGACTTTGAACGCCGGTGCGGGCATCGCGCTTTTCGTTGCGAGACTCGGCGATATCCAACAGCCGGGCGAACATCAGAAACGAAATCTGCTCGATGACGGTGAGAGGATTGGTGATGCCACCGGTCCAGAATTCGGTCCAGAGTTTGTCAATTTTGGCTTTCAACTCGCCCGTGATCATAAGGAGGCTCTCTCTTCAAAATGGGCTGGGGGCTTGAAGGCGTCCAGAATGACGATAAGGTCGTCCATTTGCGCTTCGTCGCGGAATACGCCATCCGGGCCTTCGCTGTCCACGGTGGTAAACGGCGGCTCGTAAAGCCGGTCGATGGCGATGACGCCAAACTTGCTGATGTGGTTCTTGAGCAGACCCAGAAAGCGGATCTGCCGGGCATTCAGTTTGGGATGACGGCGGATGAAATCGGCGAAGTGTTGCTCCACCGCCTCCCCATTCATGCCGATGATGGAGCGCAGGATTTTTTCCAATCCTTGGGCGGTCTCGTGGTAGAACTCCTTGAGGATGTTCAGATCCACGTCTGGGCGTTCCAGGTGGATCAGGGCATTCAGGGCGTTCAAGTCTGCCTCGGTGACCGGAATCCCTGCCCGGATTTTCTGCAAGGTGGGGTTGGTCTCGAACAGGGGCGTCAGAACCTCTTCCACCCGTTTGCGGTATGCGGCCAAATCCACGGCTGGCATGTTGGCCTTGCGCTGGGCATACTCGATCTCGCCATCGGTCACATCCACCACCCGGACGCCCTGCCCGATACGCTCCACCGGGCGACGGTGCTGCATGATGCCCCGCAACTCCCGACGCATGGTTTCCAGGTCGGCCACGGTCACGCCGGTCCAAAACGCCGGATCCTTGAAACGCTTGATGGCTTCGCCTTTCTCTCGCACCGGGTTCAGGTGCATCTGCAACTGGACCACCTGATCCAGTGCCTGATCGCGGCAGTCCTCGAAGCGGCTGGATTTTTTCAACAGTTCGGTCTGCATCAGGGCCATGAGACGGTCGAACTGCCAGGCAGCGGCATGGTCGCGGATGTCGATCCATTGCATTAGCGGGGCCATGGTCTGACGCAGAACCCCAACGGTCTCAGGTGTGAACTGTTCCAGGATATGAGACTGCTGCACGGTGCGCTTCTCCCGCCACTTCTCCCGCACGGCGATGGTTTTCTCTGGCAGAGAGGCCAGATCCTTGCCAATCAGCTCCACCGCCAGCTTGAAGGCCGCCGGTTCGGAGTGGTTCAGAGCGGTTTCCGCCAGATCGATGCGCGCTTCGAACACCTGTTGCATGAGGGATTTGGTCGGGGTCGGATCAGCCTCCTGAAACTCCTCGGAGAAAAAGTCGAAGTTGCCCCAGTGGTCGAAAATGCGGAATTTGGTCTTGCCAATGGCGGGACAGAGCCGGGTGCCGCGTCCGATCATCTGCCAGAACTTCACCCGGGACTTGACCGGCTTGGCAAAGACCAGATTGACCACCTCCGGCACGTCGATGCCGGTATCCAGCATGTCCACCGACACGGCGATGGTCAGGCCTGGATTGGAACCCACTCCCTTGAAGTCGTCGATCAACTGCTCGGCGCGGGGATCGTAGTTGTCGATCACCTGACAGAAACCGCCACCATACTGGGGATACAGCTCATCGAAGAGTTGGGAGACCAGCACCGCATGGTTGTGGTTGCGGGCGAAGAGGATGGTCTTGCCTGGATGGGTTCCGGTGGACTCCCGCAGGCCGTTTTCCATCAGATTGCGCAGGACGTGCTTGTTGGTGTCCCGGTTGAATACCGCCTTGTCGATCTGCTGGGCCTCGTAGGCAAAGGTTTCGGGATCCTCGCCGTCATCCTCCAATTGCTGTCGCTGCGCATCGGAGAGGTTTTCGTACTTGATTCCCAGGCGCAGAAACTCGGTGGTGTGGGTGAACAGCTCGAAGGGGACCAGATGGCCTTCCTCCACCGCCCGGGAAAAATCGTAATTGAAGGTGGGATCATCATCCTCGCAGCCGAACAACCGGTAGGTGTTGCGGTTGATCATCCCCACCGGTGTGGCGGTCAGTCCCACATGAAGGGCATCGAAGTAGAAAAAGAGATCCCGGTAACGGTTGTAGATACTGCGGTGGGACTCGTCGGCGATGATCAGGTCGAAAAATCCCACGTCGAAGGTCTCGAAGACCCGCATCATGGCTGGATAGGTGGCCAGATAGATCCGCTTGTCCCGATCCTGGGCGGTGTGACGGCCCACCACCACCAGAGGCTCGTTGAGAAAATCAACGTAGGCGTTTTTGGCTTGTTTGCGCAGCTCCTTGCGGTCGCACAGAAACAGCACCCGTTTGACCCAACCGGCACGGATCAAGAGATCGGTCAGCGAGATGGCCACCCGGGTCTTGCCGGTGCCGGTGGCCTGAACCACCAGGGCGCGGCGATGCTGAGCGGTAAAGCGTTCACAAACCCGCTTGATGGCTTCCAGTTGATAAAGACGACCCGCGATCCCGGAGGGCTGTATTCCGTCCAAAGGGCGGCGACTGTGGCGTTGAAAGGTCACGAGATATTGCAGACTGTCTTTGGAGTAGAACCCATACAACTTGCGCGGCGGGTAGTTCCCCGCGTCATCCCAGATCCAGATGTCAAAACCGTTGGTGTAGAAGATCACCGGACGCTGGCCGTGCATCCTCTCCAGACCATCGGCATAGAGCTGGGCCTGCTTGCGGCCCAGTTCCGCACTTTTGGAGGTTTTTTTGGCTTCCACCACGGCCAGAGGCTTGCCATCGTCGTTCCACAGCACATAATCGGCGTAGCCTTTGCCGGTTTCGGTGGGCTGATGTGCGACATCTTCCTCCTGGGTCACCTCATCCGTATTGCCGTCGGGTGCCACTTTCCAGCCTGCCGCAACCAGTTGGCTGTCGATCAGTCGGCTACGGGTGGTGGCTTCATCAAAGTTCAAGGCATTGGCGGCGTTGCGACCGGACTGAATCAGAACCTCCAGTTCACCGGCTTTGAGTGCGGCAGTTTGCGCCTGCTCCCGTGCGGCATCCAACTCCTTCAGGAGATTCTGCATCTGCACTTCCTGGGCGGCCAACTGTTCCAGAACCGCTTTCTTTTCCCGCTTGATCTGGGAACGGGCCTCACCAGACAGCCCGCCAGAGGGGGGATCCTGATAGGGGGACAGATCCGAGGTTTTGCCTTGGCCACTGGTCACGAAGATCCAGCGTCCTACCTCATGAGACTCTTTGAGCAACCACAAGGCGGTGTTCGTGGATGCCTTTTCGCCATGGGCCGCCTTGTTGCCATGAATCCGAATGGCGTGGAGCTTGTCCACCACCACCTTGGGCACCACCTCGGTGAAGGCGTTTTCGTTCAGCAGATCATTCAGATTGGGCTGGTATGGCTTGGGAAAACCAGCCTTATCGTAGATCCACAGCACGAGCTGTTCCGCGAACGCACGCAGCTTCACCAGGGCACTGCCGGGATCGGGGTGGGCATAGCTTTCGGCAAAGCCACCCAGTTCCGCCAGTTGCGGCCAGAAGGGGCGCAAAAATTCGAAGTTCAGCGATTGCATGATCAAGTATTCCATGCCATGGGTAAGAGCAACTGGGATGCCATCATGCCTTCACCCCGTATCTTTTCATCCAATTGGTCAAAGTCTGGTAGCTGGCCAAACCTAATAATTCAGCGGCGCGGGTCTTGTTGCCCGCCGTCTTTTCCAGTGCCATCCCCAGGTAATGCCGGGAGACGCGATCAATAATAGCTGGAAGGTCAATGCCTTGCAAAACATCGAATCCGAGAAGGTTCTCTTCTCCCGATTGTCCTCTGGGCGTGGGAAACAGGGAATCCCGGACATCCTCCAGCCGAATCGTGGCTCCAGTGGACCAGACCATGGCCCGGCGCAGAGTGTTCTGTAACTCCCGAACATTGCCCGGCCAGTCGTGTTTCAGGAGAATGTTTTTTGCGTTTACAGAAAGTTTTTTATGCTCAAAGCCCGGTTCTGTCTCGCTTTCCCGGTTGATCTGTTCCAGCAGGTGATCCACCAGCGGACCAAGATCACCTGGACGCTCCCGCAAAGGGGGCAGGAGCAAGACGATCACAGCCAATCGATAGAACAGATCCTCACGAAAGCGTCCCTGGGAAACCTCCTCGGTGAGAGTCCGGTTGGTGGCGGCAATGATGCGCACATCCACCTGGATAGGCGAGGAGGCTCCCACCCGGACAATCTCACTTTCCTGGATGGCGCGCAGAAACTTGACCTGGGCCAGAGCAGGCAATTCACCCACCTCATCCAGAAACAGGGTGCCACCATGGGCCGACTCAAAGAAACCCATGCGCACACTGACCGCCCCGGTGAATGCGCCTTTTTCGTGGCCGAACAGCTCCGACTCCACCAGTTCCGGCGAGATGGCCCCGCAGTTGACTGCCACGAAAGGCTTGTTCCGTCGTGGGCTGGCCCGATGAATGGCACGGGCGAGGAGTTCCTTGCCGGTGCCGGATTCCCCTTCAATCAAGACAGGAATCGAACGGGGTGCCACTCGACGGGCGCGGGCGATCACCCGCTTCATGTCGGGACTGCGATGGATGATGCAGGAGAATTCAGGCGCTTCGGGCGGCAGACCGGCGGTGAGACGTTCCAACTCCTCATCGGGTTTGCGCAGCAGATCCGGGATGAAGTCGGCGGAGATATCGAACGGCACCGAGGCGGTGCGAACCCCGTGCTCGCGGGAGGATTCGATCAGTTCTGCTGGAAACCGGGTCTTAGCCAGGATGATCCACACCGCCGCCATGGCCGGAGTGCCGGGACTGAGATGAAAGGTCAACTCATCGGTCCCTTTATTTTTTTTGATGGCGTCGGAAACCACCCGACTGGCGTTCTCATAGATTTCGCCGAAATGGACCGGACTGGTGAGAGTGATAAAGTGGGGAACGATCTCAACCGGGTGTTGTTCCCGAAGCCAAACCATGTAGGGTTCGGCCTCGTCGCGGGGGTAATCGCAAAGTAGCTCCAACCGGGCAAAACCACGCACCCCAACCGCCTGGGCAATGGGACCAAGCCCCACGCGCTCCGCTTGGGTTCGTGCCTGCAGATCGGTCCTGCCCAGCCAGCTTATCAGGGTCTTTGCCATGCCGTGCACCATAAAAAAATGACTGATACCAGAAATGATTTTGTGCTTCTGGTCGTAGGAAGTCAACCGTGGTTCATCCTCTGATTCGATTAACAAGATGTTTTTTCAATAAAAACATTATATTGCTTTGTGTGGTATGGAATGCGCGATATAACTATAGCGCGTAGAGAGGCACAACATCCAAACAATTGACCAGCCGTTCAATGTAACGCTCTTCTGGCATAACGAGTCGTAACATGATGAAATGGATCGAAAAAATTCTTATTAATGCCAGCATACAGCAGCCAGATGGCAGACCTTTGCATTGCTATCCATTTGAACCAGATCAAATCACCGGGTTGGAGCAACATCTCAGACAGCACCTGATTGCAGGCCAGGAGCCAACTGCCATTGCTCCGGGATTCGTTTTTTGGGCAGCCGAGTTGATTCGTGTTGAGTTCAAAGGCGGGCAACTGACTTGGGATTTTGTCTTCAGACACCTTGGGATACAAGAGGAACGGATTCTGGGTGTGAAACTTGTGGAATGTGGACTTGATTGGTGGAAACGCAAGGTAAAGAGATCAGAAGCTGGTAACCGTATGTTTCTTTACAGCCTGATGGCTGAGGGCGGGCTTCCGCAAGCACTTTTAGCCCAGCAGCGGCTGTATCGACGGGTTGTGATGGGACTATTGACCGAGGTCGAGGCAGCAGGAGGGCGATCAGCACCCTATATGGCGGAACAGATTGCGTTCAGAAAAATCAGGGAATTACCGCAAATATTTCAGACAGATGATTTTGCGCTGCTTTTGGCTGATCTTGCATTGTCCCTTGCCGATCTACGAGCGGTTTTGCCAACTGGCTTGCCCAATTTGGAGATCGAGCGTTGGCTGGATCAGCATCGACCTGGATGGTTGTCAATGCTGCCGTTGCGTATGACTCAGGAAATTGCTGAAACCCTTATTTGTCCCGCTCTACGGGGTGATGGTATCCCGCTTCCTCTCGTTGCGCTCGGGCCATTGTCGGTGCGCGAGTTGCAGAGCGATGCATCGAGATGTTGGCACGGTTTTTTGCGTCTGAAGGACGAGGGATGGCTACCTGTGCAACATCTTGCGGACTCCGAGGGGTTGCGACTGCGGCTCCTGCCTACGGGAAGCAACCAATTCAAATCACTGAATTACAGTGCCACACCCGGAGTTGGTGGCTGGCGTCTCCATCGATTCGGAGGGCAAGGAGAGATGCTGATCCAGCTTACCCCTCAAGAGCCTTTTGTGCTTGCAGCTTTTGCGGATGGCCAATCCAGAGGTGAAGCGGTGATCGACCCCGGTTTGCCCGCAGTTGTCGAGTCACCAAGTTTCTGGAGAGCCTGCGATCCAGCCGATGGGCCAAATGCCACGCGACTTGTGTCGCAGTCAGGCGGTGGGAGGACACGAGCACCCTGCTTGTGGATCCTTGCATCTGAAAATGTTATGCCAGAAGTGGATGATGGGCTTTCGATCAATGGTCCTGAAATTGGTCCTGGTGGCAGGCTTTGGCGACTCAGTGGTGTGGGTACTCTCCATCTTGGGTCAATATCTTTTCGGATTCAGACCTGTGCCAGGGAAGAGTCTCCAGATGCGAGATTTTATGGTTTTGGTAGAGTTCTGACAGGTTGGCGGCTTGCTGGAGGTGAGCCGGTCCATTGTAGAGAACTGACGTTTTATGGAGAAATTGGCACTGATGGGCTGCGCATTGTTCCTACAAGAGACCTGCGACGACGACGCGGGCGTAATCTGTGCAGCGAGATTGTGGAATGGGTGCATGCGGGAGAGGTCATGGCGCGTCACCGTTTTATTTGTCTTCCTGCGGCTGCGCGGATCAGTCTGAAGGAAGAAGCACCTGGGCGTGTGATGCTGCTGGCCGAAGGGCTTGTAACGGGCTGGTCTTTGACATTACGAGTTGGAGAGAGCGAAGTGCAAGGCGAGGTCAGAGCAGGAGTGACAGAGTTACCGTGCGATGTGGCTGGGATCGTACCCGGCATTGTATCACTGCGGTTGTACGAGCCGTCAACGGGTGTCACTTTGGAGGTGCATGCGGCGTGGCCAGCACGCAAGGGGATGATTCTGGACCCAAAGGGTGCCAGACTCGTCACGAACCGGTTTCTCGCGGCAGAAGATTTAATTGGCTGGCGTGCGATGGTGCCAGACGGCATGCGTGGCGATTTGCATCTGCGACTGAACATGCAGTCAGCGATTTACTTGCCAGTCGCGGGCGAGGCGTCTCTGATCGCCCATTTGCCTTTGATCTGGGCCATGCTGGCGCAAGGCGGACCCGACGCCAATGTATAGAGCCTTGTCGTCGATGGAGATGAGGGCAGACGACTGACCATTCGGCATTACCACGATCAAGCGGTCGTGAAAGATGGGATCTTGTATCCAGGTGTTGCTCGGCATGCATCGATTGAACAGAACCTAGCGTCTCCCGTACAGTCACCCGATGATAGCCTGTGGTTGCATGCGGTTGATCTGACTAAACCGGAATATGTGAAACAGATCGAGACTACCTGTCCCTGCGATTTGCATGCGCTTTTTGGCAATCAGGGGGGGCCATGGTTGATCCAGCTGCGTCTTGATGATCGCAGCCTGCGCGCTGTGGTATGGGCGGCACAAACGTTGCCTCGCTCCACGCGTGATGCTCGGATCGAGGCTTACGCGAAAGAATGGCAACGGCTTATCTCTGTCCCAGATGACCCGGAATGGAACCGGCTATTGCTCCTGATGACCGCTGTAGCTCAAGGTGGTCAAGTGGGCGTGTTGGATCAGGTGCAGGCCCTGGCCAAGGTTCCGGCGGCTGCGGTGGCTTTGGCACTGCGCGTGCCGCACGCAATGCTGCCTGAAGTCTTGGCGATGGATACGGCCACGCTGCTGTTCTGGCCGGTTCTCTCGGTTACGGCTTTTGTCGAAGCTGTCCGGGTTGAATACTCTCGACAAATCGCTAAGTTTTCTGTGATTTTCAAAACGATGGAGGCCGAGATCGAGGCAAAAGCAGTACTCGCACGTCGGATTGGCATGATTCTGACGCTGCGACCGGATCGACCAAGCACTTTTGTCTGTCGGCTTGCCTCGTATCTCTTTGGATGAAACCGCTGAGAACAACGGTATTCGTGTTCTCCATCTCTCCAATCCAGGTGCTCTTTTGCAAGAATTGGCGCAGGAGGCCGCACGGCGCTTTGATCGGCTGCCAAGCGGCGTCGGTCGATTAAAGCCGCCGCACCGTTTGGCAGGGTTTTCGTTTAGCCACTATGTCCAACCGCTCATCGATGCGCCCCTGATTGCCGCCGAGATGGCTGTTGGCCGCAGGGCCGCGCCGAGCATGGAAGAAATGTTGATTTTGATCAATCTGCGGCTGCTGGATCCCGGCTATTTTGACCGTGCTCTTCCTGCCGCCTTGACCTTTTATCTGAACGGATAGCCTCTCATGACCGCTTCGCGCCTTTACGAAACGCTCAATCGCCTCTCTACAATCGCGGCATCAGCCGTGGTCGCGAGGGGGCGCATTGCATCACCAGCCCTGAATGCGGTCCTTTTGCGGCGTTTGTCCGCAGAACCGGGCGAGATGGACGCGATTCTCGCTGACCCGATGTTTGAGATCGCGCGCGCATGGAAATTGGCCAGTAAAAATCTTGGGGATCTCGCGGGTGGACTGCTACATCCCGATCTGGTCACCGCGATGGATGAGGCTCGGGCGGAGCGAATGCCGCGCGACCGTCATCCGTACTCCCATCAAATCGATGCGTGGGAAGCGGCTCGCGCAGGGCTGTCCTGCCTGGTCAGTTCCGGTACCGGGTCGGGCAAGACCGAATGTTTCATGGTGCCGATACTGGATGATCTGCTGCGTGATTCAACGAAGGGCAAACTTGCAGGCGTGCGGGCGATTGTGATCTATCCGCTCAACGCCCTGATCGAAAGTCAGCGCGAACGACTCGCAGCATGGACTGAGGCGTTGAACAATCGGATCAGTTTTGCGCTCTATAATGGATTGACGCCGGAAACCCCTCGCAATGTTGACAAGGGTCGGCTTGCTGCTTCAGAAATCGGCGACCGTCAGACAATCCGCGAAAATCCGCCATCGATTCTTGTGACGAATGTCACCATGCTGGAATACCTGTTACTGAGAACGCAGGACCGAACCCTTCTGGAACGGTCCCAGAAGCTTCTGCGCTGGATCGTGCTGGATGAGGCGCACAGTTACATCGGAGCTCAGGCTGCGGAAATGGCGCTTTTGCTGCGTCGAGTGCGGGCCGCTTTCGGCGTCGAACCGGATCAAGTGCGTTTGATGGCGACTTCGGCCACCATCAGTGACGGGGATGGAACCGAAGCCAAACTGAAGCGTTTTGTTGCTGATCTGGCGGGCTTGAGCGAGGAGCGCGTAAAGGTGATCGAGGGTCACTCGATTGATCCAGAACTGCCCGGCATGTCGGCGGATGTGCCCCTGGATCTGGCTGCCCTCACTGGGCAAACCCCTGCCGCGCTTTGGGATCATCTGGCCTGCCATCCGCGGATTCGGGAACTCAAAAGGGTAATGTCGAAAAAGGGTGTCACACTTTCGCAGGCGGCTGAAATTTTTTTCGGACATGAAGGTAAAGCACGAAGGATTGAAGCGCAGTCGATCTTGGATGCGGCGGCGCATGCGCAATGTCCCGCTACCCAGGCGCGTCTTGTGCCATGGCGCGCACATTTGTTCCATCGTGCGCAGGGAGGGATTTGGGTTTGCATTGATTCGGGTTGTATTCACCGGGATGGGGAGCTTGTCGCCGAGGGTGCAGGCTGGGGATTCGGTGCGGTCTGGATGACGGGTACCACCACATCTAACCGTGGTTGATTAAAGTTTTACATTTTGGGCGCACTTTATGGTACCACCCCACTTAAACGTGGACGAACAGAATTTTGTTGACTTTCGTTATTTCAGGCATATCCTAACCAAAAGAT
>JADGAB010000063.1 GCA_015232245.1 Magnetococcales bacterium
GATCTCGTCGACAACGATTTGCAGACGGTGATTGCCGAGGCAACCCAGAGCGTCAAAAATGAAACGCGTCAGGAGTTCGCAGGGAAAGCTGGTTGATGTTGGTTATTTCAAATACCAAAGGGAATTTACTGGTGCTGAAAAAATATGGTGGAACGTCGATTGTCACGGTTGCCGATTTTTTTACCCAGAACCGATTTTGAAGTTATGCAAGGCGTGGGGAGTGACGCCGCGCAGACGGGCGGCGGTCTCCGGACAGGTCGCGCCCACCACGATGCCCACGTTGCCGTAACCGTGCGCACCGATGGTGTCCGCCCCCCAGGTTTCCGCCAGTTGGGCCATCCGGTCGGCCACACTGCCTCCGACCACCAGCGTCATGTCTTGCAGATCCCCGGAAGAGGGGTTGGAGGTCTTGGCCAGCAATGAACAGACCCGCCGCCGGATTGACCTCCTGGAACGGCGCCACCCAGTACCGACCCGGGCCGGGCCGGATTCACGCCGCCCGGGCGGTCTGGGTCAGGGATGCGAAGATTTTCCCCAACTGCCGGACGCTCTCTTCCATGGAACACCCCTGGGAAACCGGCTGCTTAAGATAATCCCGGATCGGCTTGATCAGGCGCAGGGCCAGATCGATGCGAGGATTGGAACCCTGCACGTAGGCGCCGATATTGATCATGTCCTCGGCCTGGTTGTAGGCGGCCAGGGACTCCCGCAATTGACCGGCCCACCCCTTCTGGGTCTCTCCGGCCAGATCCGACATCAGACGGGACAAGGAGCCGAGCAGATCCACAGCCGGATAGTGGTTGGCGGAGGCCAGATCCCGGGAGAGGACGATATGGCCGTCGAGGATACCCCGGACCGCATCGACAATGGGATCCTGAATGTCATCCCCTTCCATGAGCACGGTATACAGACCGGTGATGCTCCCTTCTCCGCTGTCCCGGCCAGCCCGTTCCAGCAGGCGGGGCAACAGCATGAAGGTGGAGGGCGGATAACCGCGACTGGTGGGGGGTTCCCCCCGGGCCAACCCCACCTCCCGTTGCGCCATGGCAAAACGGGTCAGGGAGTCCATCAACAGCAGCACATGCTTTTGCTGGCCGCGGAAGTATTCGGCGATGGCCGTGGCCAGATGGGCGGCGCGCAGCCGCAACAGGGGCGGCTGATCCGAGGTGGCCACCACCACCACGGATCGGGACATTCCTTCCGGCCCGAGATCCTTTTCCAGAAACTCCACCACCTCGCGTCCACGTTCGCCGACCATGGCGATGACATTGACATCGGCTTCCGTGTAGCGGGCCATCATGCCCAAAAGGGTGCTTTTGCCCACGCCGGAACCGGAAAAGATCCCGATCCGCTGGCCCCGACCGATGGTCAACAGTCCGTTGATCACCCGGACCCCCAGATCGAGGCTTTCGGTGATGCGCCGCCGATGCAATGGATTGATGGGGTCGGCGTGCAACGGGGTGAATTCCACCAGATGGGGCACGGGACCGTTATCGATGGGTTCCCCGGTGGGACCGAGCACCCGACCCAAAAGCCCCTCCCCCACCGGCACCATCTCGGCCCGGCCCCGGGAGAGGATGGTGCTGCCCGGATGAATCCCCTTGATGGAGCCCAGAGGCATCAGCAACAGGGCATCGCTGCGAAACCCCACCACCTCGGCCCGGATGGAGGGGGAGCCGTCATCCGGGAAGACCTCGCACATGTCGCCGATGGAAGCCGACGGTCCTTCCCCTTCGATCAGCAGTCCCAGCACCTGGGAGACCTTGCCGGTACGCTGCATGCCAACACCCCGCAGCGCCGACTCCTGATAATCCTTCCAGGGCAGATTCAGGGAGAAGTTCATGACGCCTCCGTAAAGATCGAATCCGCGGCAGACTCCAGGTCGGTTTCTCCACTCTCCTCCTCGCCGTCGCCGTCTGGCCAGGAGTCGGCGGACTGGGTTTCCCACTCCTCCTCCTTGACAAAGGCGACGGGCCTGGAGGGAGGACGGGCGGCGCGCACCGGCGCGCTGCCGGGATCGACCACCAGGGGAAGAGGCTCGCGCCGGGCCGCGGCATCCGCGGAGCCCCGGGCGGCCTCGGCGATGTCCTCCACGCCGATCCGGTCCAGGCGCTCCTGGAGATACTCCCGCATGGACAGTTCGACATCCTTGAGCTGCAATTCCAGGTTGTCCTCGAACCCGCCGAAATCGCTTTCCAGATGCACGGCCCCCGGAGAGAGCAACTCATCGGCCTCGATGCGCAGATTGCCAAACCTCTTCATGCGGGAGAGCACCCGGGCATTGCCCGGAGAGACCCGGATGACGATCTCCTTGCGACCCGAGGCCCGGGAGAGGATCCGCTTGACCCGGGCGGCCACCACCTCGGGATGGACGGTCAGTTCGCTGGCCAGAAGCTCCCGGATCACCACCAGGGAGGTCTCCACCAGATAGCGTTCCGAGGCGGCCAGCACCCGCACATGCAACTGCTCCAGATTGGCCAGCACCCCTTCGAGCTGGGGCATCAACGCCTGGATCTCCCGTTCCATGCGCTCTTCCCCGGCTTTCAGACCCGCGGCCTCGGCAGCGGCGAAAACCTGTTGATGGATCTCCCGTTCCATCTGCTCCAGACGCCGGGCCTGCAGCTCCTCGGAAGAGATTTCCGGCTCCTTCTTGGGAGGAACCACCACCGGCAGCCGTCCGTCGGGACGAAATCTGAGAAAATGTTCCCGCTTGCTGGCCTGGGGAGCGTCCAGAAGCTCCTGGATGCCAATCCGGCGAAACTCGCCGCCCCCGGCCTCTGCCTTGATGATCTCACCACTGGTCTCAGACACGGACGGATTCCCTCGTTTCTCGTTGATTCACGGCCTACAGCACCACGTCGTCGGTGCCCTTGCCCATGATGACAATGGCCCCTTCGGATTCCAGACGGCGGGCGGATTTGAGAATGGCCTGTTGAGCCGCCTCCACATCCGCCACCTTCACCGGCCCCATCATCTCCAGATCCTCGCGCAGCATCTCCGCCGCCCGTTCGGACATGTTCTGGAAGAACTTCTCCTTGAGACGATCGTCGGCGCCCTTGAGGGCGGAGAGCAGTTCGTCGTTGTTGACCTCCCGCAACAGGGTCTGGAAGCTCTTGTCGTCCATGAGCAGCAGATCCTCGAACAGGAACATCTCCTTACGGACCTCCTCGGCGAGGGGGTTGTCCTCTTCGTCCAGGTAGGCCAGCAGCTTGTCGGAGAGGTCGCGGCTCATCATGTTGAGGAGTTCCGCCACTTTCTTGACACCACCACCGCCCTCCTTGGCATAACCGCCACGGGTGGCCCCCAGGGCCTCCAGTTCGGTCAGCAGGGACTCCTCGATATCCTCCAGCGCCCCCGGGGGCAGATTGCCCAGCTTGGCCATGCGCAGCATCACCTCCTGCTGCACGTCGCTGACCAGATAGTCGATGACGAAGGAGGCCTGTTCCACCTGCAACTGGGAGAGAATCAACGCGATGCTCTGGGGATGCTCGTTGGCCAGGAAGGTGGCCACCAGCGTGGGCTCCATGGCGTTGAGGATCTCCCAGGGGGTGTTTTTCGGACCCTGTTGCAGCTCCTTGAGAAACTGACGGGCCTTCTCCTTGCCCAGGGCCTTGGTGATCATGTCCTTGACCTTGTTCATGCCGCCGCGCACGTCGAACTGCTGCAGCTCGAAGCGGTCCAGGAACTCCTGCCGCACCGCCCGCACCACATCCTGGGGGGTGGAGCCGATGCGGGCGATGGTCCGGGTCAACTCCCGCACCTCATCCTCCTGCAGACCGTCGAGGAGCTTTTTCACATCCTCGTCCGGCAGGGACAGGATGAAAATCGCCGCCTTCTCCTTGCCGGTCAACCGGCTGCGGGAGGTGATCTTGCGGCGCGGCACCGCATCCGACGATGGTTCGTTCCAGACTTCGTTTTCAACCGGTTCCGCCATGGAAATGCCCTCTGTCCCAATCGCAAATCGTTCTCGTCAAGAGCCTTAAACCTTCAGGAAAGCGTCGCTCAATCCTCCTGCAACAGCCAGGAGCGCAGGATTTCGCGGGCCTCATCGGCGTGTTCGGTGATCATCTGCTGGGTCAGCTTGATGTTGCGATCCGGCAGACGCATGCGCATCGGCTGTTCGGTGGGCAGGGTTCCCACCCCTTCGGCCATGAGCTGGGCTTCGAGTTCCGCCACCGCGGAGGGCACGCCGCTGGAATCCGGCGACTTCTCGCCCAGCAGCAGACGGCTGACCATGGGCTTGAGCACCAGGAAGAGCAGCAGCAGAATCACCAGCACCAGACCCGCCTGCAGATAGAACTCGGGACGCTCCCAGAACTTGACCGTCTGTTCGGCCACGGCGGAGAGAGGCTCGAACGGCGCGCTGGTCACCTGGATGGTGTCGCCACGCTGGGTCCGGAAACCCACCGCCTGCTCGATCAGCTTTTGCAACTGGGCCAGTTCGTCGCCGGTGCGCTCCTTGTAGATGTCCTTGTTCTTGTTTTTCGGATCCGCCTCGTAGTGGCCATCCACCAGCACCGCGATGGAGAGACGCTGAATGGTCCCCACGGGCAGGGTGATCTTGCTGACCGACTTGCTGATCTCGTAGTTGACGGTCTCCCGTTCCACGGAGCGGGACTGTTCGGATCCAGCCGCGGTGGATTTCACCCGGTCATTGGCGTCGTTGGGACGGACACCCGGCACGCCGGACTCGCCGAAGCTCCCTTTGCTGTTTTCATTGACGGTCTGTTCGCTGCGGGCCACCTGTCCTTCGGGATCGAACTTCTCTTCGCTGCGCTCCACCCGCTTGAGATCCAGTTCGGCGGTGATGCGCACGATGCTGCGGCTCACGCCGCTGGTGTTGACCCCCACCACCTTGTCGAGCATGGCCTGGGCGCGATCCTCCAGGGATTTTTCCACCTGACGCTGCAGGCTCAGGCTCTCTTCCGCCGGCATGCGGCCATCCACCGAGGTGGCCCGTTTGCCGGAGATCAGATTGCCCTTGTGGTCCAGCAAAGTGACATCCGACTCTTCCAGACCTTCCACCGCCGAGGCCACCAGATGGGTGATCCCTTCGGTCTGCTTGGCGGACAAGGGACGGGAGAGCTCCATCACCACCGAGGCGGTGGCTCTCTTGTCCTCGGAGACGAACAGGGATTTCTTCGGCAGCACCAGATGGACCCGGGCCTTGCTTACCGCGTCGATGCTTTCGATGGTCCGGGCCAGTTCTCCCTGCAGACCCCGCTGAAAGTTCATGCGCTGCAGAAAATCGGTCATGCCCACCAGGTTGGTCTTGTCGAAGATCTCGAAGCCGGTCCCGGTGCCCTGTTTGGGCAGCCCCTGGCTGGCCATGTCGAGCCGCACATTGTAGAGCCGGTTGGCCGGCACCTCGATGGTGGTTCCCCCCATGGCAAGCTGATAGGGGACGTTCATCTGGGTCAACTGGGCCACCACCTTGCCGGCCTCCTGTTCCGGCAGACCGGAATAGAGCACCTTGTAACTGGGCCGGGTGGCGAACCAGATGATCGCGGTCAATGCCAGTACCGTGGCGGCCACAGCCAGCATCAGACCGTTGCGTCCTCCCAGTGGGAGGCGTTCCAGAAATCGCGTGAATGATTCCGCGGGTGCCTCGGAGCGGGCAGCCATCGCGCTCGTCGCCTCTGCCATGATCAGATTTCCTTACGTAAAAAAAAATGACGGCTCACGCCAAATTGCCCACTCACCGGCATCATGCCGGCATGCTCATGATTTCCCGATAGACATCCAGGGCCTTGTTACGCACCTGCATCATGAGACGCAAATGCAATTCCGCCTTGGAGCCCGCGATCTGGGCCTCATGAATGCTCACCCCCGCATTGCCCAGCATGGCCTTGTCGGTGAGATCCTTGGCTTCCCTGCCGAGACGGTCGGTCTCCTTGATCTGACGGGCCAGGGTGACGGAAAAATCCTCCCAGGCCCCCCCGTTCCCCTCTCCTCCGGCCACGGAGGGAGCGGTCATGTTCAAGGACTGCAAAGGCGAAGAGCCAACCGGATTGATGGACATGGCGACAAACTCCCTTTAAAACGCTGCTTAACGACCGATTTCCAACGCTTTCATGGCCATGGCCTTGGAGGCGTTGAGAACCGTCACATTGGACTCATAAGCACGACTGGCGGCCATCATGTTGACCATCTCCGCCATGGGATCCACATTCGGCATGGCCACGTACCCTTCCTTGTTGGCGTCCGGATGGGAAGGGTCGTACTGCATGCGGGGGGGTCTTTCGTCCACATGGATCCGTTCCACCGCCACGCCGGTGGTGGCCGCCATCTGTTCCCGGCTGAGCACCTCGTCGAAGGGCTTGGCCGAAAAGACCGGATCCTTGCGCCGGTACGGCCCGCCTTCCGGGGTGCGGGTGGTCTGGGCATTGGCGAGGTTCTCGGCAATGATGTTCAATCGCAACCTTTGTGCCGATAATCCCGAGGAGGTTACGCGAAAGGATGTCAGGAAATCGTCCATGAGGGCACTCCTTGGTGAATGGCTGGATCAAACATGACCGGATTGAAACCTGTCGGGCCTATTGGGAGGTGGAACCCTGAATGACCATGCGCAACTGACTGATCTGGCTGTTCATGGACTGGGCCGCATAGTTGTAAAGCAGTTGGTTGGCGCTCTGGCGGGCCATTTCCTGTTCCATGTCCACGCTGTTCTGATCCCCTTTGGGGATGGGGGTTTCGATCTCCTGGAGATCCCCGCCCACCGGGATATGGGCTGACACCGGCATGTGATGGCGTGCGGTTCTGGCCATGGGGAGTTCATCTCCCACGGGCATGGACTCCCGGAGCACGTCCTCGAACTCCAGACGGCGCGCCTTGTAGCCGGGGGTATCGACATTGGCGATGTTGGAGGCGATGATCTCCTGACGGCGGTTCCGCAGGTTCATCAAATTGGCTTTGAAGGCCCCATCGCTGCCCAGAAGTCCGAAATCGGCCATGGCCGTTGCTCCTTTCCAAGTCAATCAATTGACGCAACGTGAAAACCAGTTCACGCACACCAGGAAAAAGCATAAATCGTGCCGATGACAAAACAGCTCACGTCCCGCTCTCCCGGATCCAGACCGCCACCACGGCCCGCAGGGCCTGTTCGAACAGGCTCTGGGCTTTGCCGGGCAGACGGACGGTTCCGGGGAGGGTGATGACGGGCGCGGCGAGTGCTGCGTCGGGGAGGAAGCGGGCCTGGTACCAGGCCTCATTGGGGACGATCCGGCCCGAATGGTCGCTGCGGGCCGGAATGGGACCGCCGTGGAGGGCGGCGGCATGGGGAGGATCCAGGGTGGCCACGGCGCCTTTGTCCAGGGAGAGCAGACGCACCGGAAAGGGTTCCCCCTGGCCGTGGAGGGGATAGAACCGGGCGGGAGCGTCGAGGTTCAGGCGCTCCAGATCGGTTTCCGGCACCCAGGCGACAATCATCATCCGGTCCGGGGAGACGATTTCCAGCAAGGGGGTGTTGCGGGCCACCCAGCGTCCGGGGGCCACCCCTTCCCCGAGCACCGTGACCCGACCGGCAAAGGGGGCCACGATCCGCAACATGGCCTGACGGGCCTCGATCCCCTGCCGCTCCCCCCGCGCCTCCCCCAGACGCCGTTCCAGGGGAAACCTCATGCCCAGCAATGCGGGACGGGCGGTGGTCTGGGCGATCTCCAGTTCCAGAAGCCGGATGCGGGCCGCGTTTTCCCGGGCCGCCAGGGTCAGATCCGGGGCCTCCAGGGTGATCACCGGGGCGCCTGCGGCAAGCTCCATGCCCGGCGAGACCATCAGGGTGGCGATCCGGCCCGGTTCCGGGGCATAGAGACGGATCTGCTCCCGGGCGCTCAGCAGCGCCGGAAGCTGGAGCGCCTGTTGCCAGGAATGGAGCCCCAGGCCGATTGCGCCGGCGCAGCCGGTCAGGGTGATCAGCAGCCGGGCCGGTCGGATCCTCTGCCAGGGCACGCTCCGGAAGAAATTCACCACGGGCCGGACCACGAACCAGCCGATCTCCGCGCTCATCAGCACCAGGCCGAGCACCTTGAAGAAGGCGTGATAGACCAGCAGGGCGATGCCCAGAAAGAGGGTCAGCCGATAGACCCAGGTGACATGGGCATAGAGGAGCAGCCAGCGGCGGCGCTGAGGATCCCAGGGTTCCGGGGGGGGATCCCCGGGGGCGAAGAGCCGCTCCCGCCACCACCAGGAGGCCAGGGCAAAGGCCCGGGGGGCCAGATTGGGAATGGAGAGGGCGTCGGAGAGCAGGTAATAGCCGTCGAAGCGCATGCAGGGATTGAGGTTGACCGCCAGGGTGGAGAGCCAGGTGACCGAGGCCAGCAGCGCCAGGCCATCCTGGAGCGCGCCCGGGGCCGGAAAGTGCCAGGCAAAGGTGGCCAGCAGGGCCAGAGCCAGTTCCGCCCCCACCCCGGCCACTCCCACGATCAGGCGGGCCTGGCGGGAGGTCAGTTTCCACACCTCGGAGGTGTCGGCGTAGAGCACGGGCCAAAGCACGATCCAGGCCACCCCCATGCCGGCCACCCGGCAGCCGTAATGACGGGCGACAAAGGCATGGGCCAGTTCATGGAGGCTTTTGGCGATCCACACCGCCAGCGCCAGCCCCAGGGCGCTTGCCGGGGTGGGATGGTCGGGCAGGGCGTGGAGAAACCGATCCCAATGGCGCAGGGTCAGATAGAACCCCACCCCTCCGGTCGCCAGCAACAGGGTCAAAAAGAGGGGTCCGACAAACCAGCGGGCCACCGGCAACCACCGCTCCAGCCACCGGTCCGGCCTCCAGAGGGGGATGCGCAAATAAAGATAGCGATGGAACAGCCACACCAGCCAATGTTCCCGGCCCGCCGCGGCCCGCCGCGTCAGACGCCCCACCCCTCCGGCATCCCGGGCCGTGAGCAGCTCGTTGCCCAGCAGAAACCGGCCCACCTCCCCGATGCGCTCCCGGCTCACCTCGGAACCGGCCACTTCTCGGGCCGCGCGGAAAATGGCCTCCGCATCCCCGCCGCTCCAGTGGGAGACAATGGCGTGCTCCACCCAGCCCAGTTGGAAAAAACGCTGCCGCAGGGGATCGAACAAGGTCCACGAAGGCGCGCCCCCCTCACCCACCGGACCGGGATGAATCTGCAAATCCGGACGCAGGGGGGGGAAAGGGATTCTGACCGGTTCGAAGGCCGCGTGTTGCATGAGCAGATAATTTATTCTATATTTAATGGATAATTAAGTTGAATCCAGGTTTTCACAAGACGCCGACAGCCCAATGGAATCCCGCTCATGCTGACCGCCATTACGCTTACCAACTTCAAGAGTCATCAGCAAAGCCGCCTGCCCCTGGCCCCCTTGACCGTGCTCATCGGCGCCAACGCCTCAGGCAAAAGCAACGCCATCGAAGGGATGCGTCTGCTCTCCTGGCTGGCCCAGGGACAAAAACTCACGGCCATTCCCTATATGTCCCGTCACGACAACCGCGTGGTGCGTGGACGCACAGAGGATCTCTTTATATACGGCCAGGACTCCCTGGAACTCGGCTGCGAAACCGATCACGAAGAGTGGAACCGGTTGAACCTGACCCTTGCCAAGCGTGAGGATGAACTCCACATCTCCCAGGAAACTCTGGAAGCAGCGAGCAGCAATAAATTTCTTTACAGTCTGGATCAACCATCCATCGGCCATGGCATGGACGTTGGCGTTGCCTACAACAATTTCTCAAGAGGCGGCAACAAACCCCACATCACCTGCACCGACCAGATGGCGATCTTCACCCAGTTGACAAGGCCGACAACCTTCAATGCCAACCATAAAACGTCCCAGGAAGTGATCCCTGAAATCACCCGGCAATACGAACAATGGCTCTCCTCCATGCTCTTTCTGGATCCTGTCCCCGCACGGATGCGGAACTACGTTTCCCCGTCTGAAAAACGTTTGCAAGGTGACGGCGCCAATCTGTCGGGGGTTCTGTACCATTTATGGGGCAAAAACAAACCACCGACAAACCAGAAAAACCTTAAATCCCAGCGCGCCGACATCCTGGCCTTCATCCAGAGTCTGCCCGAGCAGGAGATCCAGGGACTGGATTTCCTGACCGAACCCCGGGGAGGCGTCATGGTGAGCCTGACCGAAACCTTTGGTGGCAAAAGCCGTGACTACGATGCCTCCCTGCTGTCGGATGGCACCTTGCGGGTGCTGGCCATCGCCGCGGCCATGCTCTCCATCGAAGAGGGGGGGCTGGTGGTGATCGAGGAGATCGACAACGGGGTGCATCCCAGCCGGGCGCGCCATCTTCTGGAACGGATCGGAGAGATCGCCCGGAGAAGAAACCTCCGCGTGCTCCTCTCCACCCACAACCCCGCGCTCCTCGACGCCCTGCCCGACTCCGCCATTCCCGACGTGGTGTTCTGCTACCGGGATCCGCAAGACGGTTCCAGCCGCCTGTCCCGACTGGAAGATCTGCAAGACTATCCGGAGTTGATCGCCCAGGGCTCCCTGGGTTATCTGGCCACCTCCGGCGTGCTGGAACGTTTCGTCAAACAGACCCGCGACCCCAAGACCCGCAAAAAACTCACCGAAGCCTGGCTGAAAAGAATGCTGGGAGGAGACGCCTGATGGAGATCATCACCCTGCTGGACACCTCCATTTATCTCAACATTCTGAACGTCCCGGGTTGCAACCAGGACCGGATGGCGATCCTCAAGCAATTATCGGCCCAGACACCGGGCGAAAACCGTCTGCTCCCCATGGCGACCATCTGGGAGACCGGCAACCATATCGCCGATCTGCGGGATGGAGGGAGTCGCTATCTGCTTGCCACTCAATTCGTCAAAGACATACTCCGGGCCTTCCAGGGAGAGACCCCCTACATGCCCACCTATCTTCCGGACAAAAGCGAATTCATCTCCTGGCTCAAGGATTATCCGGAGCACGCCAAGCGCAGCAAGAAAATCACCAAACCCAGCGAAGGGGTCAGTCTGGCGGATTTCTCCATGATCAAGGAGTGGGAGCGGACCCGCGCCAGAAACCCCCGCAGGCGGGTGCGGATCTGGTCGTTGGACCAGGATCTGGCCGGGTACGACACCCATCCCACCTGACCGCCCCCCTCACCGCCCGGCGAACTCCCGCAGCACCTCCAGAAGCCGCTTTTTGGAGATGGGCTTGGAGAGATAATAGTCGCACCCGGCGGCCATGGCTTCGGTGGAGGCCTCCTGCATGGCGTGGGCGGTCAGGGCGACGATGGGGGTGGGCGCCGCTCCCCGGCTTTTTTCCCAGGCGCGGATGCGCCGGGTGGCGGCGTAGCCGTCCAGGATCGGCATCTGGATGTCCATGAGCACGATGTCGAAACGCTCCTGCTCGAACTTCTCGCAGGCCAGTTGACCGTTGTCGGCAAACGCCAGACGGTGGGGACCGTTTTTCAGAAACGCCTTGATCAGAATCCGGTTGTCCTCCGAGTCCTCGGCCATGAGGATGGACAATCCGACCTCCTCACCCGGGGAGACCGGGAGAGACGCGCTCTCCCGGCTTCCCTGGCGCACCACCGAAACCAGCACCTTCGGAGCATCCGGGTCGGCCACCGGGAGATCCAGGGCAAAGGAGAAGCGGCTCCCCTCCCCCTCCACGCTCTCCACGGCGATGTGTCCCCCCATGCGTTCCACCAGCAGGGCGCAGATCGACAGCCCCAACCCGGTCCCCCCGTACTGACGGGTGGTGGAGATGTCCGCCTGCCGGAAAGGCTGAAAGATGGTCGTCAGCTTTTCGGCGGCGATGCCGATGCCGGTATCGGCGATCAAAAAGGCGATGCGACCTTCGGGTTCCGGTGTCACCTCCAGGATCACCTCCCCCTCCCGGGTGAACTTGACCGCGTTGCCCAAAAGATTCAGCAGGATCTGCCGCAACCGGTTGGGATCGCCGGAGACATGCCGGGGCAGGGCCGGATCGATGCGCCGCAACAGCCCGATGCCCCGCTCTCCGGCCTGAATGGCCAGGATATCCGCCGCGCCATGGATCAGACCGGGGAGGTCGAAACAGGAGTGCTCCGGATCGAACTGTCCGGCCTCGATCTTGGAGAAGTCCAGCACATCGTTGACCAAAGCCAACAGCGATTCGCTGGCCTTGCGGGACATCTCCAGATAACGGCGCTGTTCCGGGGTGGCGTCCGCCTCCACCAAAAGCTCGTTGACCCCGAGAATGGCATTGAGGGGCGTGCGGATCTCGTGGCTCATGTGGGCCAGGAAGGTGGACTTGGCCCGGTTCCCGGACTCGGCGGCATCCCGGGCCCGTTCCGCCTCCTCCCGGGCGGCCCGCAACTCGATGGTACGGGCCTGGATCTCCCGTTCCAGGGTGTCCCGGTTGCGTTTCAGCTCCAGATGGGTGGCCACCCGACGCTTGACGATCTCCCCCTGATAGGGCTTGATGATGTAATCCACCCCCCCCAGCCGAAACCCTTCGCTCTCGTCGGCCACCTGTTTTTTCGCGGTGACGAAGATCACCGGAATCTCCCGGGTGCGGGGATTCTCCCGCAACTGGCGACACACCTCGTAGCCGTTCATCTCGGGCATCATGATGTCGAGCAGAATCAGATCCGGAATCTCCCGGGCGTTGGCGGCCCGCAACGCCGCCGGGCCGCTCAGGGCCACCAGGCGATGATGTTCGAGGAGCAACTCCTTCAACAGATCCACGTTGCTCGGCTGGTCATCGACGATCAACACCCGGCTGACCGGGGGCTCCTCCCCGGGGGGCGGGGTGGGCAGCAACTCCAGCTCGAAGGCCCGGGCCAGGGAGTTCAACAGCTCCGCGGCCTCCTGGAAATGGTAGACCTCGATCTGCTTGAGCAGCTCCTGATAGGTGAAAAACGCCTCGGTGGGCTGCAGAATCTGTCCCAGGGATGAGAGCCACGGCTCCAGTTCGATGCTGTAGTTCTCCAACCGGTCCAAAAGCAGGGCCATCAGCCGGGACAACTCCTCCCGGTCCACCCGGGCCGGATCCCCCTTGATCCGATCCCCGTCCATCCCGGTGGCGTGGGGGGCCAGTCCCACGCCCAGTCCGATCAGGAGCACCTGCAGGCGCTGGCTGAAGGTGGAGAAGGTGGCCTGACGCAATACCGCGTCCCCGCCTTCGAGGGCCCCTTCCAGCTCATCCGCCGCCTCGGCCAGGGAGATGGCGCCCAGATTGCGGGCCGAGCCTTTCAGGGCGTGCAACCGGGGCAATACATCCTGAAACAGCCCGGCGGCGAACCGCTCCCGGGCGAACTCCAGCATCGACTCGTACTCCCGGCGGAACCGCACCAGCAGCCGACGATGCAGGCCCCGGTTGCCGCCGATGCGCTCCAGTCCGGCCAGCAGATCCAGACCGGCGATGCGCGCCAGGGCGTAATCCTGTTTGGGGAATCCTTCCGGCTCCTCCCAGGCGGCACAGGCGGGGATCCATTTGCTCAGCAGGCCATGGAGCCGCTCGGCCCGGGGGGGCAGCTCCAGATGATCCCGCATGCCCGCGTCCAGACAGAACTTCTTCTCCTCCCAGCCCGCGTGGGCCAAAAGCGCGATGACCGGCAATTCCCGGCACCCCGGCTGGTTGCGCATCCGCACCACCGCCTCCGGCCCGCCCCATTCCGGCAACTGATGATCCATCAGCACCGCATCGTAGGGGTAGCGGCTGGCCATCTCCACAGCGGAGGCCCCGTCCGTGGCCACCTCCACCACCAGACCGATCCGCTCCAGCATCTCCCGGATGATGCGCGGCGTGACATCCCCGGTCTGGGCGAGCAGCACCCGGGAACCCCCGATGCGGGTGCCGGTCTCCTCCTCCTGACCCAGAAGCTTCTCCCGGCGCCGGTCCTGCTGACCTGCCGCCTCCCCCTCCTCTCCGCTGGACAGACCCCGGATCAAACGGGAACGGGTCACCGGCTTGTCGATGAAACCATCCATGCCGGCCTTTTCCATGCGGCTGATGGCCTCGCTCACCCCGAAGGGGGCCAACAGCAGAATGGCGGGTCGGGGGGGAAGCGGAACGGTCGCCTCCAACGCGGCCCGGATCTCCACCGCGGCGGCGTCCCCGTCCAGACCCGGCATGCGCCAGTCGAGGAGCACCCGGGTGAAGGGAATCCCGCCGCCGGTGTTGCAGTCCAACACCCGCTCCACCGCCTCGGCTCCGGAGGAGACCACCTCGGGCTCCAGAAACAGCTCCTTGAGCAACTCCACCAGGGAGGCCCGCACCCCCGGATTGTCATCGGCCACCAGCACCCGCTCCCCCCACATGGATTCGGGCAGCATCACGTTCTTGCGCCGGTTCGGACCGTGCCGCTCGACACAGACCTCGAAACCGAATTCACTCCCCTCTCCCGGGGTGCTGTCGGCCCACATCCGCCCCCCCATCAGGGCCACCAGCCGCTTGCAGATCGACAGCCCCAGACCGGTGCCTCCGTATTTCCGGGTGGTGG
>JADGAB010000064.1 GCA_015232245.1 Magnetococcales bacterium
GACCCCACCAAGGGCTTCGCCCCTGGACCCCACCAAGGGCTTCGTGGACCCCACCAAGGGCTTCGCCCCTGGACCCCTCCAGGGGGATAATCCCCCTGGACCTCTGTCAGTTCAAACAACGCATTCCAAACCGGTGGGCAGCCAAGAATCAGGGACCAAGGGCCGGCTTGCCTGGGGAGGGAGGTACCGGGCCCTTGGCCTGGGACGTGGCAAAGCCTGCGTCCCTACTCGATGAACCGTACTGCGAAGCGTTAGTCTGTAAAGGGAAAAAGCCAGGGGTCCGGTTTGAGGGGGGGGGAGGCCGGACCCCTGGCGAGAGACGTGGTTTGAGTCCACATCCCGTCTCTATAAAAAAACCAAGGGCCGACTTGAGGGGGGGGGGAGGTCGGACCCTTGGTCAGGGACATTTTGCAACGTCCCATCTTGATATCTGCCTGTTTTTCCCCTCGACCGGATGGATCCAATCAAGAGGGTGATCAAGGGTTGGATGAGGGGGAGGGAATCCAACCCTTGATCCGGACCATGCGCAAACATGGTCCAAACTTCCAAACGCTACCAACCACTGCCAACTCGATGTCGCACGACCACTTGGCTGACATCCTTGTCTCGTGCCGTGTCCTTTGATTGATATATATCAAGATGCGCGCCAACTTTTCTTTGTTGTAAATATATTGTAAAATCAACACCGTAAAAACGACAGGTTCCAGGTCGCCTCAGGACGGGAGGTGCAAAATTTCAGGCGTCCATGTGGTCACAAACGGGTTTATCACGTAACGCCGTCAATATAAATCAAACAATATCAACATTATATAACCTGGTGGCAATTTTCTTTACAAGCACCCCATCAGAGAAAAATTTTATCCCCCTCCCCCGGCACAACACTTTCATGGCCAGAAACCTTAAAAATGCTGGACCCGTCATTATCCAATTCTGGGAATATTAAAATATTCCAATACCCTTGACAGGCAACTCTCTGGGTCAATACCATGATATCCATAATTAAACAATCTGCGGGGAGATTGTATAATGTCAACATTCAATACCACTAAAAAATTTAAAAAGTTTTATAAACAAAATAATTCAATTAATCTAATATTTTGCAGGCTTTGCGGATTACAGTTACTGCTCAGCTTTCTTTTCTTTACGCCTCGCATTGTCCAGGGAGATGACCCACTGATTCTGGCCAATGTTCCGACCTTTCTGACCGGGCTGGTCGCCATCGCCCAGGATCAGCAATACTTTTCCAACCGCCATCTGCAACTGAAAATCACCTCCCACCCCACCGGCGAGGAGGCGATGACCGCTTTGGAGAAGGGTCAGGCGGATCTGGCCACAGTGGCGGAAACCGCTTTTGTGCTGCATCTGTTCGATCAGCCGGATCTGCGGGTGCTCGCCCTGATCGGCAGTTGGGACAACGACGTGCGCATCCTGGCGCGACGGGATCAGGGAATCACCCGGCCCGGAGAGCTTAAGGGCAAACGGATCGGCACCCAGCAACGCCTTTCCACCCACTTTTTTCTGGATCAATTCCTGCTCAAGCACGGCCTGGGCATGCAGGAAGTCACGCCGGTTTTCGCCAAGGCCCCGGAGCTGGCGGAAAACCTGAAAAACGGTGTCGTGGATGCCATCAGCATGCGGGATCCCTTCATCTCCCAGGCACAGGCCGGGTTGGGAGAGCGCGCGGTCTTGTTCGAGGATCCGGGACTGTATGAAAAGGTTTTCCTGCTGGCGGTACTCAAGAAAGATCTTCCGGCCCGGGAAGCCGTGCTGACCCGGTTCATCGACGCCTTGATTCAGGCGGAGAGCTTTATCCGCCAGGAACCGGAGAGAGCCAGGGAGTTGCTGCGCCGCCAGGATACCAAAGTGGCCGACGAATTGCAGCGCGCCTGGCCGGATTTGCGATTGCGGGTCTGGCTGGACCACCGTTTCATTCTGACCCTGGAAAACGTCGCGGACTGGGCGATGCGCAATCAACTGGTGACATCCAGACCGATGCCGAACTTCTTGAACAATCTGTACACCAGACCCTTGCAGCAACTGCGGCCCATTGCCATCAACCTGCTGGATTGACCGGAGCGAACATGCGCATCCGCACCAAACTTGTCTGGTTGGCTCTGCTTCCCCTGCTGGTCTTTCTGTTTCTGTCGGGTCACGCCCTGCTGGTCCAGAGGGAACTGGAACTGGCCCATGAGCGCTCCAGACAGTCGGACTGGCTGTTCACCTATACGGCGGAACTGACCATCTCCACGTACGAGTACCTGACGGACGGCGGGGAACGCCCTCTGGACGTATGGCTGAAGAAGTGGCAGCAGATCTCGGATGTCCGGGAACGCCTGCGTCCCCACGCCCGACACGCGGACGAATTCTATCTTCTGGATGAAATGCAAACCCTTCTGACTCAGGCGAAGCGTTTACGTCAGGAGTACGCGGAGATTCCTCCGGAGGCGCAACGAAACCGCCATCGGGAGGCCACTGGCCGGAAACTGCTCATTGACATCAAATCCCTGGCGCCGTTGGCCATTCATTTCAACAATCTCAATCACGCATCCATTCACGCCCTGCTCCAGCGGCAGGCCATGATCAATCTGGTACTCATGTTCCTGCTGGTGATCATCGTCTCCCCGATCGCCATGACCATGATCCGTTCCATCACCGCTTCCCTGGCCGGTCTGCACGCGGGCATTCAACAGATTTTCTCCGGCGGAAAGGCCGATCATGCCCCCATTGTTTTGTCCACCGCAGACGAACTGACGGAAGTGGCCGACCACATCAACCGCATGTCCCTCCGGCTGCACGACACCACGGTCTCCAGAGACGAACTGCAGCAGCAGGTCTACGAACGCATGGCGGTTGAGGCGAAACTGGCGGAAACGATGCGTTTCAACGAACAGATCATCGAGCACTCCTCTGTGGGGATTCTCGTCTACCGTTACGAAGGAGCATGCGTGCTGGCCAATGAGGCGGCGGGCCGGATCGTGGGCGCCACCACGCCCACATTGCTGGAGCAGAACTTCCGCAAGCTCTCTTCCTGGCGGGACAACGGGCTGTTCAAAGCCGCCCTGGAGTCACTGGTGGAGCATCAACCCCGTCAGCTGGAGGTTTTTGTCAAGACCAGCTTCGGGGTGGAGACCTGGATCAACTGTCACTTCACCCCGTTGACCCTGCAGGGGCAGTACCACCTGTTGATGCAATTCACGGATGTCAGCCATCTCTACCGGGCCCAGGAGGTACTGCGTCAGGCCCAGGCCACGGCGGAGGAGGCCAACCGGGCCAAGAGCAGCTTCCTGGCCACCATGAGCCACGAGATCCGCACCCCCATGAACATCGTCATCGGCATGAGCAGCGTATTGCTGGATACACCGTTGAACGACGATCAGAAACATTATGTGACCCTGTTGAACCAGGCGGGCAACACCCTCTTGCAACTGATCAACGACATTCTCGACCTGAGCAAGATCGAGGCGAACAAGCTGGAGATTCACCCAGAACCCATGCAACTGCGCAAGGAGGTCCAGGAGGTGACGGATCTGTTGCGCGTACTGGCCACGGGCAAGGGGATCTCCCTGGAGCTGCGCATCGATCCGCAACTGCCGGAATGGATCGTGGCCGATGGGGTGAGGTTGCGCCAATGTCTGTACAATCTCATCTCCAACGGGGTGAAATTCACCGAGAAAGGCGGGATTTTAGTGGAATTGCACCCCATCGAGGCGACCCCTCCCCGGATGGCCTGCGTGATCACCGACACCGGAATCGGCATCCCTTTGGAACATCAGGAAAAGATCTTCGAGAGTTTCACCCAGTCGGATTCCGGCATCACCCGACGTTACGGCGGCACAGGTCTGGGACTGGCGTTGAGCAGGCGGCTGGTTGAAATGATGGGCGGAGAGATCCGGCTGGAGAGCCAGCCCCAACAGGGGAGCCGTTTTCAGGTAATTCTGCCGCTGCAGACCACCCAGGCCACTGTGCAGGGATTTCCCAGGGAGTCATCCCGACAGGCGGTCAGCCTGGCCCCGCTGAAGCTCCTGCTGGTGGATGACATGGAGGAGAACCGGGTACTGATCAAGGCGTTTCTCGACAAGACCCCCTGCCGGTTGACCACGACATGCGATGGAGCCCAGGCCGTGGCACGGATACAGCAAGAGTCCTTTGATCTGGTGCTGATGGACATCGAGATGCCGGTCATGAACGGACTGGAGGCCACCGCACGAATCCGGGCATGGGAGCGGGAGCGCGGAGGGCAACCGGTGCCGATCATCGCCTTCACCGCCCACTCCATGACCGAGGACACCTTGCGCAGTCGGGCCGCCGGATGCACCGAACACCTGAGCAAGCCCGTTCAGAAAGACGCACTGTTGGCGGTGCTGGCCCGGTTCAGCGGACAGCTCCATCCGGAGGGATCGGCCTCTCCGGATTGACATGAAGAGTCACTGTCACTCCCGGGAGCCTGCGGAAGACTTTTTCAACTGCTGCAGACGGTAATTGAGGGTCTGTCGGGAGACCCCGAGCAGGCTGGCGGCCAGACTCTTGTTGCCCTGGGAGCGCTCCAGCGCCTCCTCCAGCAGCAAAGTTTCCGCCTCCCGCAAGGTAGGCAGCTTGCCGGTGAGACGCTTGAAAGGATTTTCCGGCATGGACCAGGAGGAGGCATAGTCGGGTTCATTGCCGCTCAGGACGCTCTCCCGGAACCGCTCCAGGGCGAGCACGCCGGATTGATGCCGGGCCACGGCGTCGAAGGTGATGGCCCGCAGTTCCCGGACATTGCCGGGAAACTCATAGGTGTTGAGCAGATGGAAGAGTTCCGGCGGCGGGACCGGAGCGGGCTTGCGCATGGTCCGGGCCGCATCTTCCAGAAAATGGGAGGTCAGCAAAGGGATGTCCTCCTTGCGTTCCCGCAAGGGGGGGATGCGCACCTGATGGGAGGAGAGGCGAAAATAGAGATCGGAACGGAAACTCTTTTCGGCCATCATCTCCTTGAGATCCCGATTGGTGGCGCAGATGATGCGGGCATCGGTCTTCATGTAGCCGTCGGAGCCCAAGGGATAGTATTTGCGCTCCTGCAACAGGCGCAGCAGCTTGACCTGGGAGGACTCTTTCAGATCCCCGATCTCGTCGAGAAACAGCGATCCCCCGGCGGCGGCGGCGATCATCCCTTCCCGGTTGTCGTTGGCGCCGGTGAAGGCCCCCTTGCGATGGCCGAAGAGGGTATCGGAAAACATGTTGTCGTCCAGGCCCGCCACGTTGAGGGCCACCAAAGGACCGGAACGGCGACTCACCTGATGGATCGCCTGGGCGAGCAGCTCCTTGCCCACTCCGGTCTCCCCGATGATCAGCACCGGTTCCGAGGAGGGGGCGATGGCCTCCACGTACTGGAACACGGCGCGCATCTTGCGGCTTTTGGTCAGGATGTCCGCGAAGGCGTCGGCATTCTGCAGGGAGTCTTCCAGCAGATAGTGTTTCAGGGTGCCCAGTTCGCGCCGCAGGGAACGCAGTTCCATGGCCCGCTTGACGCAGGAGATGAAACGACTGTTTTCCGCGGGTTTCACCAGATAATCGAAAGCGCCATCCTTCATGCACTGCACCGCGATATCCACCTCCTGACTGGCGGTCATGACGATCACCGGAATGTCCGGGAACCGTTCCTTGATCCTGGGCAGCAGTTCGCTGCCCGGGATGTGGGGCATGACCAGATCCAGAACCACCACGGCGGCGCCGTTCTCATCCAGGAAATGCATCAGATGGCGGCCATCGGTCATGGTGACCACCGGGGAGACATCGGCGGTTTTCAGCAGGATTTTGGAACTGAACAGCACCGTCTCCTCGTCATCCACCAAGACGATGGGCAGGCTGTTCTTGATCGCTTCGCTCATGACGGCTCTCCGGCAAGGGAATGGTCGCAATCGAGAGGCAACCGGACCATGACCGTGGTGCCGATTTGCCGTTCGGACTCGAACAGAAGCTGTCCCGAATGGTTCTCGATGATGGTTTTGGTGATGGAAAGCCCCAGCCCCATGCCACCGGATTCGGTTCTGGTGGAAAAGAACGGATCGGTCAATTTCCCAAGATGTTCCGGGGGAATGCCCCGCCCCTGATCCCGGAAGATGACTCGCAGATGGGTATGATCCGGCTCCGTGTCAATGGTGATGGTCACTTTCTGCTGTCGGTTCTCCAGCGCCTGCAGGGCATTTTGCAGAATATTGATGAAGGCCTGTTCCAACTGCTGGGCATTGCCCCGCACCAGCAGGGGGGTGTTCGGAGAGATCAGCTGGCAGTGATCGGTGGCGGCGCGAATCTGGTTTTGCAGGATCATGAGGGCGGACTGAATGGGATCCTGAATATTGACCCTCTGGGTGAGGATCCCCTTGTCGTGGCGCGCCATGTGTTTCAGACCGCCGATGATGGTCTGGATGCGCTGTGAACTCATGAGAATGCCATTCAAAAGGCGGGGCACCACATCCATGACCTCATCCAGCGGCATGCCCCCCAGATAGAAGGGACCGGTCGCTTCATGAACACGGCTCAGGATCGGGTGGGCATCCTCCCACACCGCGGCCAGCACCGGGACGTTGAACTGAATGGCGTTGTTGGGATTGTTGATCTCGTGGGCCACACTGGCGGAGAGCACCCCCAGGGAAGCCAGACGGGCATTGCGCAGGTTCTGGGCCTGCAGGGTATGTTTTTCGGTGACATCCTGACAGACGGCGAGCACCTCGGAGACCTTGCCGTCATGGAAGATGGGGGCCAGACGGGCCTCCCACCAGGCCGACTCCCCGTCCGTGAAGGGGAACTCCACCGCCTGACCCGTGGCAAAGACCTGGGCGATCCGGTTCTGGAGATAGGGAAGTCTGGCCGTCGGAAAGAAGTGCCGGGGATGATTGGGGCCGGTACGATTGCTGAACTGCACCAGGCCATGCTTGTCCAGGGTCATCAGGTAGTCCGGGGAGTGGTGGAACAGGGTGCGCAGTTTGTCCTCGGAGATCTGCATGGCCCGCTGGGCGCGACGCCGTTCCTCGGCCTCACGGAACTTCAGAATGCCGAAGGCCAGATTGTTGGCGAGGTTTTCCAGGAGTTGAATCTCCTCGGAATCAAAGGAGTCCTGCGCGCCGCTGTAGATGTTGAGGGTTCCCAGAGGCAGCAGGTCATCCACCGGCAACGGCAACGCCAGGGAGGAGACATACCCCCGCCGGGTCGCCTCCTGTCGCCAGGGGATGAAGCTGGGATCGGTCCCGATCTCCCGGGCCAGAATCGGCTTGCCGGTGCGATACGCGGTTCCGGTGGGGCCGCGTCCCTTGTCCGAGTCATCCCAGGTAATCTCCAGGTTGTCCAGATAGCCATCACTGAAACCATACTGTTCGGCGGGCAGGATGTGACCGTCGGCGGTGGCGAAACCGACCCAGGCCATGCGATAGCCCCCCTGCTCCACGATCAGCCGGCAGATTCTCTTGAGCAACTCCTGTTCGGAGGTGGCCTTGATCATGGTTTCATTGCCGTGGCTCAAGGTCAGCAGGGTGCGGTTGGCCCGGCGGATGGTCCGTTCCGCCTGTTTGCGGGGACGGATGTCCCGGGCGAAGTTGCACAGGATCTTGTGGCCCTCCATCTCCAGTAACGTGGTCTGGATCTCCAGTTGCAGGATGGCGCCCCCTTTGGTGCGCACCACCGATTCCAGACAGCGTTTCCCGGCTCTCTCCAGGTCATCCCGGTGATCCCCCCAGCGATCCGGGGTCAAATCGATATGGATATCGGAGACGGTCATGGCGAGCAGTTCCTCCCGGGAGTACCCCACGGCCAGGCACATCGCCTCGTTGACGTAGACGAACCTCCCTCCCGGCTCCACCCAGAAGATCATGTCCGCGGCGTGATCCACGCTGAACTGGGTGCGTTTCAGCAGATCTTCGGTTTTTTTGTGCTCCTTGAGGGCATGCTCGAACAGGGCCAGGGCCTGATTGATCGATCCGGCCAGCAATCCCAGTTCATCGTTGTCGTGTCCGGGGGGCACGACAATGGGCTGACGGGCCGGCGCGACGGGATCCACCTGGGCCAGATGCTGACCAAGCCGCAGAATGGGACGGGTGAGCAGACGATGAAACACCCAGGTGAGAATCGAGGCCAGCACAATGGCCTGCAACAGATCCCCCAGCAGGGTGAATCCGGCGCGCACCAGGAAATCCCGGGCGCTGACATAGGCGTCCACGGCGATGGTGAGCTGTCCGGCGGGCTGGTCATCGAAGGTCAGGGGAACGGAAAAGGTGAAGTCCTCTTCCAGCAGCAGTCCTGTCACCCAACGGGTCAGGCCGGTCACGGGCCGTTGACGTTTTTTCTGGGCGAACGCCAGCCCCGTGGAGGTGTAGAGATGGGCCTGATGCACCGACTGACAACTGAACAGTCCGGCCAGCACCCGTTCCGCCTGGACGGAGTTCTGATGATAGGTGGCCTGACCCGCCGACTCCCGGATGATTTCCATCATCTGGGCGATGTTGGTACGGATGCGTTGCCGCTCCCGGAAAAGATCGAAGGCCACCTGTCCCATGCCCAGCACCAGCCCGACGCAGAGCCCCAGCAGCACCGCGGTCCTGGCCTGGCGATAGGAGAGACGCTGCCGCCGGGGCAGGCGCACCAATGGCGCGGCACTCTGATGACTCACCATGGTCTTCCCCTCTCCCCAATCCCATCACCGGTTTTTCTGCCGGCACGCAAAAGACGCCAACCGACACAACCCCGGGATCTCTTGCGAAAATCCCGCCAAAACCCCTTGGATCCCTTAAGATTATCATGCATACTTGACATGGCTCAACCATCGCCCTGCACGCCATGTGACCACCATGACGCGAAAAGACCGCCAACCGACGCCCAGACCTGTGTTGCGATGAATCTCTGGCCCACACACCTGAAAAAACTCATACCCCATGGCCAATCCGGCGGCACCATTCTGGACCGGCTGGGTGGCCGCATTCTGGTGTATGCGGGCATCACCTTTCTGGTGGGATGGCTGGGACTCTCCATCCTGATCTCCCGCATCCACGAACAACTGGTGATGAGCCAGAACGAACGCTCCGTGCTGCTGGTCACCCGCAGCGTGGCCAACGGCCTGCGCACCATCATGCTGGCCGGAGACGCGGTGATCGCCGAGGATTTCAGCAAGAATCTCCAGGGGGTCTCCGGCATGGTGGAGTTCCGCATCCTGCGCAACGACGGCACCGAAGCCTTCCGCACCAACGATACCATCCGCCTGGTCAACAGCCGTCTGGGGGGGGACCGGTTTTCCCTGCACAAACGGGAAACCAGAAGCCAGATCCTGCCCAAGGATTCCGAGGCGTTGCAAAAAGTCCTGACCACCGGACAGGAATCACCGTTCTACAGTCAGGATCCGGTCACCGGCGCCCCGCTGCTCACCTATGTGGCCCCGATTCCCTCCCAGGAGGAGTGCCGGGCCTGTCATGGTCAGGGGGATGCGGTCCGTGGGGTGATCAAGCTCACCATGTCCCTGGCCAAGGCCCGGGAAGAGGTGGAACAGGCCCGCTGGTGGATCTTCGGCTTCGGCACCCTGGTGACCGGGCTGGTGATGATTCTCATCCATCTGGTGGTGCGCCGCTTTGCGGTGGCCCCTCTGGAACGCATGGCCGCCATCCTGACCGCGGAACCGGCCTCAGCCGATCTGGAAGACCGGTTCATTCCGGTGCGCGGCTGCGTGGAATTCCGCCAGGTGGCCACGGCCTTCAACCGGATGACCACCCGGTTGAACGACATCTGGAGCGGTCTCAAAGAGGAGCGGGACAAACTCACCACCATTGTGCTCAGCGCCCGGGAAGGGATTGTGGTCACCGATCGCCATGAACAGGTCGCGCTGGTCAATCCGGCTGCGGAACGACTGCTGGGCAAATCCACCCAGCAGATCCGCAGCGAAGGGTTTCTGCAACTCTTCGACGACCCGGAACACCTGCGCGCGCTGCGGGAAGACCACGCCCGGGAGCTGCCGGGTCTGGCATGGTTCAACAATCGGATGTTGCAGGCCCACGCGGCCACCATCCGGGATGGGAACGGCGAGGTGATAGGTTCGGCGGCCTTGATCCGGGATGTCACCCGGGAAAAGGCTCTGGAGGATGAACTGCGCAAGCTCTCCAACACCGACGGCCTGACCGGTCTTTTCAACCGGCGCCGCTTTGACGCGGCCCTGCTGGAAGAGCACGACCGGGCGAAACGCTATGGACTGATCCTGGGACTGCTCCTCTTCGATGTGGACCACTTCAAGCGGTTCAACGATACCCACGGACACGATCAGGGGGATCGGGTGCTGCAGGGCATCGCCGAAGTGATGCGGGGACATTTCCGCTCTGTGGACTACCCCTGCCGTTATGGGGGCGAAGAGTTCTGCGTGATCATGCCCAGCACCGGCGCCGCCGGCGTCACCCGTTCCGCGGAACGGCTGCGCCAGAGCGTGGAGTCCATGAGGGTGGACAACCTGCAGGTCACGGTAAGCATCGGTGTGGCCATCTTTCCCGGAGCCGGCAGAGAGGGGCCCGACGCCATGCTCAAGGCTGCGGACCTGGCTCTCTACACGGCCAAGCGACGGGGACGCAATCAGATCTGCCAGTTCACGCCGCAGATGGAGACCCCTCCGGCTGAATAAGGGGCAGAACCATGCGCAGGTCCATGGGCTCATCCCCCGGCTGGACCTCGAAGGCGAATTTCTCCAGCAGCTTGCGGGTGGGTTTGTTGTCCACCCGCACCATGCAGACCAGACGATCCAGTTTTCTCTGCCGGGCGATCTCGATGATCTTGGCCAGCAGCGTACTGGCCATCCCCTTGGCCCGACTCCCTTCCCGCACCACGAAAGTGGTCTCTCCGGCGTTCTCCGGCTCATGCCAGAAATAGCGTCCCACCGCCAGAATGGTCTCGTGGGGGCCCTTGCGTCGCACGATGCACAATCCCAGATCCCGGCTCTGATCGACATTGACCATCTGACTGGCCTTCTGCCGCGACATCCCATCCGGGCGATAACGGTAGCGCTGCAACACGGTTTCGGCGTCGTGGGAATAGAAAAACTCCTGGAAAATCCGTTCGTCGGAGGCCCGCAGAGGTCGCATGAGGTAGTTGTTGCCTTTCAGGCGCAGATTGACCACCTGGGGATCCCCCAACTCCTCGACCCGGCTCGGCTGAGTCACCTGGTAGTCCGGCACCCAGTGCTGGGTGCGGACCTGGGAGAGCAGCCGGTCCCGGAAGGCGGGATGAGCCACCTGGATCAACTCCAAAGCCCGCTCCCGAACGCTTTTGCCCCGCAAGGTGGCGATGCCGTACTCGGTGACCACGTAATGGACATCCCCCCGGGAGGTGACCACCCCGGAACCTTCGGTGAGGAAGGGGACGATCTTGGAGATGGCGCCGTTTTTGGCCGTGGAGGGCAGAGCGATGATGGGACGCCCTCCCCGACTCATGGCCGCGCCGCGAATGAAGTCCACCTGTCCGCCGATGCCGCTGTAGAAACGCCGCCCCACCGAATCCGACACCACCTGACCGGAGAGATCCACCTCGATGGCGCTGTTGATGGCCACCATGTTGTTGTTGCGGGCAATGATGGCCGGACTGTTGACATACTCGGAGGGGTGGAACTCCACGTGGGGATTTTCGTGCACGAAATCATACAGCCTTTTGGTTCCCATGCAGAAGGAGGTGATCAGCTTGCCTGGATGCAGGGTCTTGTGGGCATTGTTGATCACCCCGGCGCGGAACAGATCGATCACGCCGTCGGAGAACATTTCGGTATGGATGCCAAGATTCTTGTGATTCGGCAGGGCGCGCAGCACCGCGTCCGGAATGCGGCCAATGCCCATCTGCAGGGTGGAGCCATCCTCGATCAACTGGGCCACGTACTTGCCGATGCGCATGGCCACGTCATCGAGTTCCGGCGGCGGCAGGATCGGCATGGGCAGATCCGCCTCGATGCAGGCATGGATGGCGCTGACGTGAATGAAGCTCTCCCCGAAGGTGCGGGGCACGGATGGGTTGATCTGGGCGATGACGCACCGGGCAGAGCGGAGGGCCGAGGAGACGATATCCACCGAAGTCCCCAGGGAGCAATAGCCGTATTGATCCGGCGGCGAGACCTGAATCAGGGCCACATCCAGGGGCAGCACGCCATCGGTGAACAGCGAGGGGATTTCCGACAGGAAACACGGGGTATAGTCGGCCACCCCGGAGGCCACGGGATTGCGGGTGCCGGGGCCCAGAAACAGGGAGTTGACATTGAAGGTCCGACCGTATTTGGCGTCGGTCCAGGGATGGGGGCCGAGGATGAGGATATGGACCATCTCCAGATCACGGAAATCGGCGGCATGTTGCACGAGATCCTCGGTCAATGCATGGGGACAGGCGGCATTGGAACCGATGAAGATCCGATCACCGGATTTGATATGGTTCTTCCACTCCGTGAGCTTGGGCGGGAGGCTGAATTTGGGCATGGTCTCTCCTTGACGTATCTGGCGGGTGATCGAATGGGCTTTCAGGACGATCCTAGGATGGGTCGACCGAAAGCTCAAGTGCCAATCGTACGCAAAAAGAGAAAATCTTGCAACCTGTTCCGCCCACCTCTCAGGAATTCTGGGCAGCGTTCCTTTGGGCCGCCAGGGGAGAGATGCTCACCACATAGGCTTTGGAGGCCATATAGCTGGGAACGGAGTTCTGCTGGTTGATCACCTGCAGGGTGGCGGCGGATTGATTCTGGACCTTCTGAAAAATCCGCTGGGTGGCCTCCCGGGCGCGCACCAGGTTGAGGCTGTTGATATCGCCCATCAGGCTGTTGTTGACGTTCATGGAACGATCCTTGCCGATAAAAGAGGGGGGTATGGAATGGTGAACATTCCGCCTGATCTTCACCAAAGCAAGAATCATTCCAAAATGTCGATCGTTTTGTACTCGTCAGGGGTTTGACAGACCCGGCGACTACAGGGTTTCGTCCAGCAAGGTCAGCCGTTTCGACACGCCGCCCAGGGCGTGGGTACCGAGCAGCGCCCGTTTCACCGAGGAGGGATCCATATCCAGTTGCTGACAGATCCACTGAAACGATCCCACGCCATTGCGATTGGAACTGACCCATTGCACGGCCTCTGCCCGGGTGTTCCGGTCCTGCAGATCCAGGATGGCCCGTTCCAGGACCGCGGCCCAGAGGCGACGGGCATTTTCATTGTCCATGGTCCGGTATTCCGCTTCGAAAGCGGGGAGACGCATCCCAGACAGGGGATGGACGGGCAACGGATTCTTGTGGGACTGAAGATGCATGGCTGTAGGCTCCGACAAGCGTCAAGAATTCAGGGGGCACAAACGATTAAGCAAAGCCAAGCAGTTTCCATGCCAGCTTTGCTTAACGCTGTCCGTCCTGACATTCTCAATGGAAAACCACGGTCCTGCCTTGCCACTGGATGATTTTGCGCTCGGTGAACTTGCGCAGGGCAGATGCGAGCACCTGTTTTTCGATGTCCGCCCCCACCTGTTTCATGTCGGAGACCGAAAACTGATGACCGATGCGCACCACGTCCTGATGGATGATGGGGCCTTCGTCGAGTTCCCGGGTGACGAAATGGGCCGTGGCGCCGATCAGCTTGACCCCGCGGCGATAAGCCTGCTCGTAGGGATCATTGCCGATGAACGACGGCAGAAAGGAGTGATGAATGTTGATGATGGGCATCCGGACCGAAGCCAGAAAGGTGCCGGAAAGGATTTTCATGTAACGGGCCAGCACCACCAGATCCGGACCGATACGGTCGAGAATCCGCAGTTGCTGTTCTTCGAATTCCGCCCGTTCTCCGGTGGTGGCAATGAGGTGAAACGGCAGATCCAGCTTGTTGACGATGGGAGCGATCTCCCCATGATTGCTGATCACGGCCCGCAGATCGATGCGCAGATCCCCGCTCAGCCACCGGGAGAGGATCTCCAGAGGGCACGACAAGGTCTTGGAGCAGAACATCACCACCCGCAACCGTTCCAGAGGGTCGTGGAAGGAGTATTCCATTTCCAGTTCCCGGGCGATGGGGAAAAACTTCTCGGTCCAGGTCTGAATGGCCTGCCGCTCCCCCTCTTCGCTCCCTTCGATACGGATGAAAAAACGCCCCCGTTCCGAATGCTGGGAGAGATCCAGAATATTGAACAGTTCATCGGCAAAAAAACCGGTGATGCGGGCATCCAGACCCACACGGTCCGGGCAATGGCCAAGAAAGATGATTTCCGACGAGGGTTGTGTCATGGCTTCACGACCAGATGGATCCGTTTCCATATGCAAACTTTTGAAAAAAAGCGGGGGTCTGGGGGATTCTTCCCCCAGGGTTTTGACTTTGCTTCTGGCGCGCTTTACAAAGAATTCTTTTCACGCATCGCGTGAAAAGAATTTGCGCGCCGCCTTGGGCCTGAGCCGTTTTTCGCC
>JADGAB010000065.1 GCA_015232245.1 Magnetococcales bacterium
TGCGCGCAAAATTTTTTCACGCGATGCGTGAAAAAATTTCTTTTGTAAAGCGCGCCAAAGTCAAAAGCAAAGTCAAAGGCAAAACCCTGGGGGAGGAATCCCCCAGACCCCCGCTTTTTTTTCACCAGTTGACATCCACGAATGGGTGGAGCGGAGACGGGAACGGACGATTCAGAACGAAATCCCTTGCTTCTGAAACTCTTCGGCAAGGTATGAACCAACACGCAAGGCTCCTTTGGGAGTGCTGTGCACCGGGTCGTAAAAATCATCGACGTCAAAACTCTTGACAGCCATATCCACGAAATAGCGCCCTTTTCCTGTACACAGCCTCTTCATCTCCAGATTGATGCTGGCCAGGGATGCGTCATAATCCAGCCCGTTGTAGGCTTGATTCTCAAAGGAAAACGCGTTCTCGATCCCCTTTTTGACACCGGCAAACGTCGCCGTGAAAAGATGTGGCTGGGTCACGCATATGGGAATACCCTGCCTCTGACCGATCTTGTCGAGGAGCAGGGAGAGCCGTTGCCCGAAGAGTTCCGTATTTTTCACGATCAACGCATCAATGCCATTGGTTTTTTCAAGCGCAGTGTACTCGGCGGGCTGCGGCGGCTTTTTGGCATGACCGGCATAGGCGGCTTTCGAAGTGAACAGGCTGTTGACCAGTTCAAAAAGCTGAAACATCGCCGAATTGTGTCGCCAGACACGCTTGAATGCCGATTGATTGTTCGTGTCAAAACCGTCATTGGGGATCAGACGGATGCCGCCGTCATTGATGCCCAGATAGAGCAGATAATATTTTGGGGTCAGGTTCGGTATCCGGGGAAACCAGTGCTCGAAGGCGGCCAGATGACCAAAGGTGCTGTGCCCATCGACGCCGGCATTGGCAATACACACGGATTTGCCGAGCCTGCTTTGCAACTCGTGCTGCAGCACGTCCTGCCAGGTCTCCCCATCGCCTATGTAGCGCTGATCCGTCGTTGACCCGCCAACAGTCAGCACATCGATGCTCTTTGGTGCGCCGCAACCGCCGCGCAAGCCGTAGCTGTCCCGGGTGTAGACCACGGAGGCCTGCTTTGAATTATAAAGATTGTCCACCTTGAAGGTGATTTTCCGGTCCCGAACAATGTTGAGCTGCCGGGTGGCCATCCATTCATCCTGTTTGAACCAGTTGCCGAATATCGCCTCGAGAATGGCCATGCCAAGCAGCAACGGCAAGAAAATTCCGATGAAAAGAAAGAGTGCCCGCCTAGTCCAGCTCATATTGCACCGAGTAGTCCTCAGCCAGAGCTTGTGATTGTTCGCCTTTGTGCAGCAAGGCGTTGCCCACGACCAGCACATCCAGGCGCGTTCCCATGAAGCATCTGAAGGCATCTTCCGGCGTCATGACAATGGGCTCGCCGCGCACGTTGAAGGAGGTATTGACCACGACAGGACAACCCGTCAATTCCTTGAACCGTTTGATCAGTCTGTAATACTGTGGGTTGGTCTCCGCATGGATGGTCTGTACCCGGGCCGAGTAGTCCACATGGGTCACGGCGGGGATGGAGGAGCGCGGGACGTTAAGCTTGTCGATGCCGAACAACGCATTTTCCTCATCGGTCATCTTTCTGCGCTTTTCCTCCACCACATCGGCGACCAGAAGCATATAGGGACTGTCCGTATCCATCTCGAACCACCGGGAAAGATCTTCCCGCAGGACACTGGGCGCGAACGGCCTGAACGACTCCCGATATTTGACCTTGAGGTTGAGTTGCTTCTGCATGGCAGGCGAGCGCGGATCCGCCAGAATACTGCGACCGCCCAAAGCGCGGGGTCCAAACTCCATTCGACCGCTGTGCCAGCCGATGGTCTTGCCATCCGCCAACGCCTGCGCGGTCAGTTCGATGACATGATCTTCGGAGTGGGTGGTAAAAACCGCACCGCATCTGGTCAATCTGGCTGTGATCTCTTCTTGAGTGTATTGCGGGCCGAGATAGGAGCCTTGCATGCGATCCAGCCCTGCGGCATGAGGACGAGGCTGATTCAACAGCAGGTGATACGCCGCGAGGGCCGCGCCGAGCGCGCCACCCGCGTCACCGGCGGCAGGCTGTATCCAGATGCGATCAAAAAGATTGGCGCGCAACAGTTTGCCGTTGGCGACGCAATTCAGAGCCACACCACCCGCAAGGCAGAGATTTTTCTGGCCGGTGGACTTTGCCACATCCCTGGCCAGTTTCAGGAGCACCTCTTCGGTGACCACCTGTATGGAGGCCGCCAGATCCATCTCGCGTTGCGTCAACATCGATTCAGGAGGGCGCGGGGGACCTTCAAAGAGCGCATTGAACCGGTCGTTGGTCATGGTAAGACCGGTGCAATAGTTGAAATAATCCATATTCAACGCAAAGGAGCCGTCTTCCCGGATATCGATGAGATGATCCCGAATGCGCTGCGCATATTTCGGCTCCCCGTAGGGGGCCAATCCCATCACCTTGTATTCGCCCGAGTTGACCTTGAAGCCGATGTAATAGGTGAGCGCCGAATAGAGCAACCCCAACGAATGGGGAAAATGAATCTCTTTGTGTATGGACAGCGTGTTGCCATCACCCAGCGCCAGCGAGGTGGTGGTCCACTCCCCCACGCCATCCATGGAAAGCACCGCGGCGCGATCAAAGGGTGACGGAAAAAAAGCGCTGGCGGCATGACTCATGTGGTGTTCGGAAAAAAGCAGCCGGGAACTCCAGTCGATCTCCCGACCGCACGTCTGCTCCATGGCCCGAAGGATGACGGACTTCTGGAACAGCTTCTCCTTGATCCAAACGGGCAGCGACGCCACAAAGCTGCCGAATCCTCGTGGCGCGAAGGCCAGATAGGTCTCCAGCAACCGTTCGAATTTCAAAAACGGTTTGTCATAAAAGACCACATGATCAAGCGCGGCAGGTGTGATCCTTGCCTCATCCAGGCAATAGGCGATGGCATGGGCTGGAAAACCGGCATCGTGTTTTTTGCGGGTGAAGCGCTCTTCCTGTGCCGCAGCGACGATCTCCCCATCCCTGATCAGACAAGCCGCCGAATCGTGGTAATACGCAGAGATCCCAAGAATATACATACAAGATGCCGTATCAGAACAAGGTATAGATGAATGGCGCCAGGACCGAGCCTTGCGCCACGATAAGCAGACCGCCCAGCAGGAGCATCACGAAAATGATCGGAAACAGCCAGAGCTTCTTGTGAGAACGAAGAAACAAAAACAACTCCTTGATGAATTCCATATCATTTCTCAGAAGGGCAACCGGTATGATTCGGGTTCAGGACCGGGCGGTTCACGGTTGATCCAGTACGAGGAGACGTTGCTTTTTTTCAAGCGCAAGGCGTCACGCCCCGCGAGTCGCATCAACATCGCCACCGGCGTGATCACAACAAAAAAGATCACGCCCAGCACGATGGGACTGACGATCCGACCCAGCACCAGGCCAAGTTGATACCAGAGTCTGTTCAGGGGTTCCAGCAGAGCGGGAACAAAGATGGCCAGTCCGGCAAAAGCCACCGCCGCCCCAAAGAGAGGGATTTGCCACCCGCTTGCCAGTTTCCATCTGGCATAACCGCCGCCCACGACACAGACGGCAGCGAAAAACAGGCCGAACTGCCGGTTGCCGGGCAACGGGATAGCGTGATCACGATCAGGAACCATTTTCTTCCCACAATGCGTTTTTAAAGTTACGGAAACTTGCATCGCATCCAATGCAATCATCAGGGTTTGCCAACCGGCTCCAGGGGGGCGGAGAGTTCGTATTCTCCTCCGCCGGGCAACCGCAACCAGCGGGAGACGGTGCGATAACCGGGATTGGAAACCTCCACCAGATACCGACCCGCCGGCAGGGTCATGCCGGATTGATACGGTGCCCGGATGTTGCGGATCCGCACCGTGGCGCCGACCGGATCGGAGACCACCCGCAAACGTGAGAAGGGCTCGGGACGCTCCGGCGGAACCGGATCGGGATCAACACGCTTTGGCTCCCCCGGAACCTGACGCCGACCGGCGCGATCAAACCCACGGGCCGCGGCCAATTCAAACCACAAATCGCTCTGCACCGGATCGACGGCCACCCCCTGACCCTCCCGGTACATGACCCCGAGCTTCCAGCGGGACCAGCCCACGAGATCGGTGGCCACGAGATCCTCGACCCTGGGCAGATGACTCATGGCCACCTGCTTGAACCAGGAGACCGCAACCGCCGGATCGGCGGCCACCCCCTGACCTTCGAGATAGAGCACCCCAAGACGGAACTGGGCCAGAGGATCCCCCTGGGAGGCGGCCTGCCGATACCAGTGCAGCGCCTGGGCCACATCCCGGGGCGTGCCGAGACCGTAAAAATGGATGGCCGCCAGATTGATCTGCGCCACCCGATCCCCTTGACGGGCCGCGGGCAGATAGACCGCCACCCCGTCACCCGGAGGCTGCGGCTCGGCTGCGACGGCCCACCCCGCCAGGTTGATCAGCAACACCACGCCTGCCAGCACCCGACCAGGCGCCAGACTCCGCGACCCACCCACCGGAACACGGCTGCGGATCAATGGCCAACCTTTTCGCCGATCTGATCCCAATACTCGGGAGGCAACTCCTGGGCCAGTCGCAACGCCCCCTGGGCGCCGGCGAACTCCGGCTCGTCCACCGCCGTCACCTGCACCGGTCCATAATCCCGCAACTGCCGCTCGATCATCGCCCCCAACCCCCGGATGCGGGATCCCCCGCCAGCCAGAATCAGATTGGCCAACACCTCGGACTGGCTCTCCGGATCGAACAGCGGCAACAGCCGTTTGATCTGCTCCACGATGTCCACCACAATGGTTTCGCAAGTGACCCGGATGGCATCCGTGACATCCAGTTCCGCCGGTTTGCCGTGGATGCGCAAGGAGACCAGAACGCTTTGTTCCGGCTCGCCCACAAAGGCGTGACGCTCCTTGATGGCCTGGGCCAGAAAACGATCCATCTGCACGCCGGCATAGGCGTCCCGGATGGCCGCTTCCAGCAACCGGTCGATGTAGTTGCCTCCCTTGAGCACGCTCACCTGACTCTCCGGACCCGGCACCGTGCCCCGCAACGCGCACAGATCGATGGTTCCGGCTCCCACATCCACCACGATGGCGTTGTTGAGACGGTTCATGCCATAGGCCACCATGAAGGGTTCCGACACCACCATGGCCACGTCCATGAGTCCTGCGGCGATTTTCAGAAGCTGTCCCTTGTTGGCCACCGAAGCCCGGGCCGGGACGCCGATGATGCCGCAGACCCGATCGCCGGCCTTGGGCGCGGCCAGTTCCACCACGTGACGCATCAGCTCCTGGGCCGCTTCCAGATCCTTGTCGCTGGCCTCCTTGAGCACCCCGTCCTGCAGAGGAAAGTGCAGATCCAGACAGGAACGCTTCTCGATGGCCTCGTTGCCGATCACCTGGGTCCGGTTGAGAAGCTTCACCCCGATGATATCCCTCGGATAGCCCACCACGGAGGTGACCAGCGCCCTGAATTGCCGGTTGCTCACCACCGCGGTCCGCGCCGTGCCCATGTCAATGCCCAATAGCAATGCCCTGCCGCCATTCCCGTTTGTCATGACCCATCTCCCGACATGAGCGCCCACATCTGCTTGAAATCCCGGAACGACCGGAAAAACCCCTTCCGGTCCCATGAAATACTCGTGTTGTTGTTCTGCCGGACAGGGATGCCCCCGGAGCCAGAAGATCAAAATACAAGTATGCCGTGGATCACGTCATGCCGCAATGCCGAATCACGCGTTTTGCGAGAGGGAATCAAGCCGGGAACCGACTTGTCTTCAATGGGTTGGCCCGTACGACGGCTCTTTGCCAAGGCGGGATCAACGGGAACGCACGGATTCGGGATGGACGTTGGGAACCCGGGCGGCCCGTTCCATGGCCTGACGGGCACTCTCTTCGGTGGCGAAGGGTCCGGCCACCAGCCGGTAAAACAGCCGATCACCCACCGTGACCTCCTCTTCACGCACGGGAAAACCCAGTCCGTGCAACGCCTTGAGGGTAGCATCCAGATTGGATCGGTCCTGGAACGATCCAAGACGAAACTCAAAACCGCCGCTCTGAACCGGCACCGAACGGGCCGGAGCAGGTTCGACCACCGGAGCCGCAGGCGGGGCCGCTACCGGAGCGGGGACAGGGGTCTCCGGCATCGGGGCCGATACCGCCGGAGCGGCTTCAGGCCGGTCCAGAGTGTCGAGCAGCCGTTTGAGTTCCGGATCCCCCCCCTGGCGCGCCACCAGCTCCAGCCACTCCCGGCCTTTGACACCCCGGAGACGCAAAAACTCCTTCCACGCATCCACGGCCTCGTTGTTGCGATGGTTGCGGGCATGCACCACCCCCCGGTTGAAATGATGCCACGCCTGATCCGGATCGATCCGACCGGCCCGCTGGAAATCCCCTTCCGCCTCGGCCAGCCGTCCCAGACCCAGCAGCACCACACCCCGGTTGCGCAACGCCACCCCATCCGCCGGATCCAGCCGAAGGGCGTGATTGAAGTTGATCAAGGCCTGTTCGGGTTGCCCGGCGGCCAGTCGGGCCAAACCCCGCAACCGCCAGACCCGCCCCAGATTCGCCTGCTCCCGCAACGCCGCCGAACAATCCTCCACCGCCCGCAAGGCCGGTTCGACACGCTTTTGCAGCAACGCCTGCCGGGTCAAGGCGTCGCAACGCCCCTCCAAAGCCCCCAGTCGCCGCTCCCCGGTCCCTTCCCGGCCAGCGTCCGTGTTCAACATCCGGGTGAAGGCCTCCACCGCCTCTTCCAATTGACCGGCGCGCAAAGCCACCCGTCCGGCCTCCAGAGGATCCGGCGCGGTCTCCGCCACCAGGGGATTCCCGGTCCAGACCAGCCAGACCAGCCCCCACCAGAGCCTCTTTCGGAAGATCTCACCCATGCCCGTACTCGCGCATCAAAATCCCATACGCCCGGTTGATCTCCTGCATCTTGCGATGGGCCAGATCCCGCAGCTCCAGACCCAACGCCGACACCATGTCCGGATGATACCGCTTCACCCGCCGCCGGAACGCGGTCTTGATCCGCGCCAGCGTCGGCTCACCCTTGATCCCCAGCAGCCGCCGCGCCTGACCCAGCTCGCCGTCGCCCCGGATGACGCTCTCCTGCCCCTCCTCGCAATACCACTCCTCCGGCTCCCCAACCCCGGTCGCCTCCCCGCCGCCGCGCAACAACTCTTTTTCCTCGATCCGCGCGCTCAGGCGGGCATTCTCCGCCTCCAGCTCCCGCAACCGGGCTTCGTGGCCACAAGCCGCGTCGGCCCCACTCCGGGTCATCCGCTCCTCCAGACGCGCCTTGGCCTCCCGCAGCGCCAACAGATAGGCATCCATCCCCTGACGCTCCTCGACAGCCTGCTGCCCCGCCTCCCGCGCTCTGGCCAGTTCCGTCTCCCGCAACCGCAACGTCTCCCGCGCCCTGGCCAGCTCCTCTTCCCGCAACCGCAGCGCCTCCCGGGCCCCTTCCCGTTCCACCCGCAAAGCCACCCGCACCGCCTCGCCGCGCCGCAACGACTCCTCCAGCAAACCGATCCGACCCTCCAGTTGCACGATTTGGGCGCAAGCCTCTTCCCCAGCCCGTACCGCCTCCCCCTGGGAGTGGGCCAACGCCTGAAACCGATCCCGTTCCGCGCACGCCAGATCCTTCTCCCGGGTCAATTTCTCCTGTTCGACCACCAGAGGCTGCAACTCCTCCCGCCGGGCCTCGGCCCGCTCCCGCCAGAACTCCGCCTCGCGCCGCAGCGCCGCCATGGCCGCCTGGATTTCGCTTCCCCCCGGTCCGCGCCCCCCTTTCTGAGCCGATCCAGGCTCCTCTCCAAAGAAAAAGGCGCTGTTTTTGTTGACCACATATCCGGAGGACTCCTGCACCTTCTCCCGATAGCAGGTCAATTCGTCGTTGATGCGAACCGCGGTCTCATAATAGACCTCCCCCTCCTCCCGCACCGCGTATTCCAGGCCGCAGCCGTGACAGTGACGGGAACGTCCCGCCTCGCTCTCCGGCACCACCAGGGTCTCGTCGCAGGCAAAACACCGGGCACGGAAAAAACGCCGCCTCTGATCGGTCAAACCGATCCGCTCCACGGTCCGACGCCCTTTCACGTTGAACACCAGACATTTCCGTCCCCCCACCAGTTCGATGGCGATCAACTGGGTGCAGGCCGGACACTGGATCTTCCACGAAGTCACCGCCTCTGGATACTTGATCCCCAGCGACTTGCCGCAGGAACGGCAGGTGGTCCGCACCCGCCGCATTCCCGGTGGCAACGGGGTCTCTTCGGATCGCACGGTTGACAACAGGTCCGGGGAGGAGGTCCGCCATGGCATGGAAAGATTCATCTTACGCTCAAAGCTCCCTTGCGCCAAATCTTCTAGTATCAAGAACACACCCAAGCGCCGGATGGGGCCGCCATCGGCCCCGGAAGCTTTGCAATTATTGTACCGTTCAATAATTGACGCTCGCCCCAAAAAAACACCTTCCGATCTTCCGGAATCCATGATAATAGAAGTGAATCGACACAAACCATCGGCCACAATGATATGTTTAATAATTATACAATTGTCGCAATAGTCCACAACAGGGAGCCGCAAATGAACCACAAAACCACAGATCAAAAACTTTCTGAAGACATTCATGCCCTCACCCAAACCCTGGCCGCCAGCGAACGGCGGGTCCAGGGCATGGAGCGGCTTTTCAAGCGTCTCACCCTGATCGTCGCCCTGCTGGCGCTCGTCTGGCTGGGATCCGCTCTGGATGGACTGATCCACCCGGCCCGGGCCGCCAATCCCGTCTCCCGGGAGGCCGCTTTGATCGAACAGGATTTTGTCCATCTGCGCTCCATTCTGGTCAATCTGGACGGACTGCTGACCAAAACAAACGGCATGATGAGCGATCCGGGCTTTCAGCAGGCCATGCAGGATTTCGCCGTGCTTGGGGTGCGTCTGCGTCAGGACTCGGATCTGCTGCGCCTCGGGCTGGTGCGCTCCTCCATGTCGCCGGAGACTTTCGCCGCGCTGCAGAAGGACAACAAGAAACTCCAGGAAGCCATCAACAACACCTCCCCCACCCAGGCCCTCTACGGCATTCAGAAGGGGATCCAGGACGAGATCCATTTTCTCAACGGCAGCATCCAGACCATGGTCTACTCCCTGGATTCCACCATGGGCCGGGTGGGACGCATGATGTCTCCCATGCCCATGCCTTTTGGCTATTGAGTCGCCACGTCTGACAAGGGAAAGCTTTTCGAGAGCGTTGACGGTTGCCGCAGGGTGACAAAACCGTCAACCTCCTTTCCAACCCCGGTCACACGCCGATCATCAGCCCCATCTCCACCACGTTGCGATGGGGAATGCGGAAAAAGGAGGCCGCGCCTCCCATATGGCGGGCCATGGTCAGAAAGACCACGCGCCGCCAGTTGAAGGTGACGATCTTCTCCTCCCGGGCGTTCAGATGGGGGCGGCTGAGGAAAAAAGAGCTCTCCTGGAGATCGAACTGGAATTCCCCAAAGCGGCAGCGGGCCAGAATGGCCGGCACATCGGCGGACTCCATGAATCCCAGACGCGCCTCCACCTGATGCACCCCCATGGGCAGCAGGCTCTGGAAGATCCGTTCCGCCTCTGGAACCCGTGGCAGAGGGGTATCCACCAGGGTCAGGATGATCACGTTCTGATGCAACACCCAGTTGTGACGCAGGTTCTGGAGCAGGGCGTGGGGAACGGTGCCCTGCCGGGCGGTGAGATAGACCGCCACCCCCTCCACCCGCACCGGGGGATCCAGTTCGAACTGACGCAGAAACGGGACGGAGGGGATGTCTTCCAGTTCGATGGCCTCGCGGGTACGGATCCGGCCCCACTGCCAACTGAGCATCATCATCAGCACCACTCCTCCCAAGGTGAGAGGAACCCAACCTCCTTCGAGCAGTTTCAGGCTGTTGGCCGCCAGAAACACTCCGTCGAGCAGCAGGAAAAACCCCAGGGGCACCCAGCGCCACTTGCCGGACCACTGGCCGATCCGGGGCAGCACCACGCCGAAGGCCAGCAGGCTGGTGGCGATCATGGTGCCGGTCACGGCGATGCCGTAGGCGGCGGCCAGATGTTCGGAGGAGCGGAACCCTGCCACCAGCAGCAAAACGCCGACCATCAGGCTGCGGTTGACCGCGGGCAGAAAGATCTGTCCCGCCTGATCCGCCGAGGTGTGGACCACGGTCAGGCGTGGGAGATAACCCAGCCGCAGGGCCTGCCGGGTGGCGGAAAAGGCTCCGGAGATCACCGCCTGGGAGGCGATGACCGTGGCGGCTGCGGCCAGGCCCACCATGGGCAGCAGACCCCACTCCGGCACCAGACGGTAGAAGGGGTGTTGCAGGGCAGAAGGGTCCCGGAGCAGCAGGGCGCCCTGTCCGAAGTAGTTCAGCAGCAGGGCGGGCAGCACGATGACAAGCCAGTTGAAACGGATGGGTTTGGCGCCGAAGTGGCCCATGTCGGCATACAGGGCCTCGCCGCCGGTGACGGCGAGAAAAACCCCGCCCAGCACCGGCCAGGCCACCTCCGGATGGGAAAAGAGCCAGGCCACGCCCCAGGCGGGGTTGACGGCCCGCAGGATATCGGGCCGGGCGAGCAGACCTTCGAGGCCCAGGAGTCCGATGGCCAGAAACCAGACCAGCAGGACCGGTCCGAAGAGTCGTCCCACCTTGTCGGTGCCCAGACGCTGAAAGGCAAAGAGTCCGACGAGCACCAGCAGGGTGACGGGCACCACCACGGGTTGCAGCAGGGGGGTGGCCACTTCCAGCCCCTCCACGGCGCTGAGCACGGAGATGGCGGGGGTGATCATGCCATCGCCAAAGAAGAGCGCCACTCCGGCCAGACCCGCCAGCGCCAAAGGAGTGCGCCTGGGGTCATCCGGGGAGAGCTTCTCCAGCGCCAAAGCGAGCAGGGCCATGATCCCCCCTTCGCCGTTGTGATCGGCCCGCATGATGTAGAACACATACTTGACCGTGACCACCAGAAGCAGGGCCCAGAAGATCAGCGAGACCGCCCCCAGCACCCGGGCTTCCAGGGAACCCACCTCCCCCGAGGCCCGGACCGCCTCCCGCAGGGCGTAGAGGGGACTGGTGCCGATGTCCCCGTAGACCACCCCAAGGGCCCCGAGCAGCACGCCGAGGGAACCTTTTGGACTGTTTTTATCGGTCATGACCCTCTCCTTCGGGTGACGTTGTAAAATTTCGCAATTCAGAATCGTGCTTGGCCAGGAGAAAGAAAACGGTTATGCTCTTCGACATGCACACTCCCTTGAAAATCCTCTTCATCGAAGACCATGCCGATCTGGCGGCCAATCTGGCGGATTACTTCGAAGAGAAAGGCCACCTCGTGGACACGGCGATGGATGGAATCACCGGACTGCATCTGGCTCTGGTGAACGGACCGGACATCATCGTGCTCGACCTGATGCTGCCTGGCATGGACGGCATCACCCTGTGCCGTCGGCTGCGGCAGGAGGCGGGAGGCAACACGCCGGTGATCATGCTCACCGCCCGGACCACCCTGGACGACAAGGTGGCGGGATTTGCCAGCGGCGCGGATGATTATGTGGTCAAACCCTTCGAACTGAAAGAGCTGGAACTGCGCATCCTGGCTTTGACCAAACGGGCCAGCGGTCGGCTGGCCCGTCGGCTCCTGACCGTGGGGGATCTGGAGTTCAATCTGGACACCCTGCAGATCCGCCGCGGCGCCCGCGCGCTGGAGTTGCCGGCCATTCCCCTGAAAATTCTCGAACTGCTCATGCTGCGCTCCCCCGGGGTGGTGGAGCGCCGGGACATCGAGCAGGCGGTCTGGGGGGACGATCCTCCGGACAGCGACGCGTTGCGGGTTCACATGCACACCCTGCGCAGCGCCATTCACGTTGCCGACAGTCCGCCTCTGCTGCACACGTTGCGGGGCATCGGCTACCGTCTGGCCGAACCCTGAAAGCCCGCCCATGCGCCGCCGTCTGGATCTGCGTTCCCGGGTTGCCCTGACCTTTGCCGCCTTCGGGGCCATGGCGGGCGTTCTGATGGCCATCTCCCAACTGGTCACCACCCACGATCTGGGAGAACGGCTGATCGATCAGACCCTGAACGCGGAACTCGACGATTTTTTCGCCCGTCGGGACCGCAATCCCCATTCTCAGCCTCCCAAGACCGTCACCCTGCACGGCTACGTGCGGGAGAAGGGGGTCACGGACGAAGAGCTGCCCTCGTTCCTCGATCCCCTCCCCCCGGGACGGCATGACCTGACCATCGGCACTCTCTCCTATCGCATCGCCATCACCGACCACAAGGGGGCGCGATATTATTTTCTCTACGACACCACCCTGCAGCAGAAGCGGGAACAGCGTTTCATGATCCTGATGGCCGCCAGCATTCTGGTGATCATGCTGATCGCGGCGGTGGGGGGGTTCTGGCTGGTGGGCGTGGTGATCGCGCCAGTGACCGAGCTGGCCCGACGGGTCAAGCATCGTCAGCCGGATGTCTGGGATCTGCGTCTGGCGGATGATTTCTCCCAGGACGAGGTGGGGGAGTTGGCCCACGCCTTTGATCTTCATCTGGCGCGCATCCGGGCCTTCATGGAGCGGGAGCGGGCCTTCACCGCGGATTTGAGCCACGAACTGCGCACCTCCCTGGCGGTCATCCTGGGGGCGGCGGAGATTCTGACGGCGGACGACTCCCTGACGGAAAAGCAGAAAAACCGGGTCGCCCGGGTGGAGCGGGCCGCCCGGGAGATGGCGGAAATGGGCACCGCGCTTTTGATGATGGCCCGGGAGGAGCGTTCCCTGACCCTGGATGAAGGGGCCAATCTGGCGGAAACCGTCACCGAGGCGGTGGAGAAACACCGTTTTCTGCTCAAGAACAAGCCCATCGAGCTGACCCTGGAGGTGGATCCGGAACTGCATCTGGCCGCGGACCACGGACTGCTTTTCATCGCCGTGGCCAATCTGATCCGCAACGCCTTTGCCTACACCGAACAGGGGGCCATTCACATCCGCTCCGACCGCGCCACTCTGACCGTTGCGGATACAGGGGTAGGTTTGAGCACCCGCAAGACCGACACCCTGTTGCCCCGGCATCTCACCAACCACGAGGGGTCCGGCATCGGTCTGACCCTGGTCAAACGGATCTGCGACCGTTACAACTGGACCCTGCGTCTGACCGGTCACCAAGGCCGGGGCACCACGGCGACGATCCAGTTTTTTCCCCATTGAAGCGCACTCCCGTTTCGGAATGGCCACTGTTGAAAGAAAGCGCACGTATGGGGGATTCCTCCCCCAGGGTGTTGACTTTGCTTCTAAACCGCAACCATTTTTTTGATGCTTAGTTTTACTTGATAGGGGTCCAGGGGGATTATCCCCCTGGTGGGATCCAAGGGCAAAGCCCTTGGGACTTTGCTTTTGGCGCGCTTTTCAAAAGGGAATTGCGAAGCAATTCCCTTGCGCGCCCAGCAGGCCGCAAAGCGGCGCCTTTGGGTGATGGCTACGCAAAGCTTTCCAAAAGTCAACATCCCGAAATGGGCGCGGTTTAAAACAACGCATTCCAAAATGGTTGCGGTTCAAAATACCCCATCTTCCAGAATAATCACGGTTTAACCCCCCATTAACCGGATATTCACCTCCGGTTAACCCCCCATGGTCCAGACTCTCTCCCGTAATCATCTTTGATCAAGGAGAGCAACCCCATGTCGATTGCCGCCACACGACCCGCGATGATTGCATCGCGCCTGTTCCCCCCCCTGACCTGGTGGCACCGGGTCACTCCGGCCACCTTCAAAGCGGACCTGATCGCCGGTCTGACCGGAGCCATCGTCGTGCTCCCCCAGGGAGTGGCCTTTGCCGCCATCGCCGGCATGCCTCCGGTCTACGGACTCTACGCCGGCATGGTGCCGGCCATCGTGGCCGCCCTGTTCGGCTCCTCCTGGCATCTGGTCTCCGGACCCACCACAGCCGCCTCGATCGTGCTCTTTTCCCTGCTCTCCCCCCTGGCCGAACCCGGCAGCGCGGCCTATGTCAGCCTTGCCCTGGCCCTGACCTTTCTGGTGGGCGTCACTCAACTGTTTCTGGGACTCCTGCGACTCGGGGTGTTGGTCAATTTCATCTCCCATTCGGTGGTGATCGGCTTCACCTCCGGCGCCGCCCTGTTGATCGCGGCCAATCAGATGCACCATTTCTTCGGGATCTCCATCCCCCAGGGAAGCGATTTCATTCCAGTGATGTCCGGTTAGAAAATTGCATCAAGAACATGCAAATTTCTTTTTAAAAATCTGATGTTAGCTTCACTTTT
>JADGAB010000066.1 GCA_015232245.1 Magnetococcales bacterium
AACCGCGCCCATTTCGGGATGTTGACTTTTGGAAAGCTTTTCCATCCCCCAAAGGCGCCGCTTCGCGGCCTGCTGGGCGCGCGCGGGAATTGCTTCGCAATTCCCTTTAAAAAGCGCGCCAAAGGCAAAGTCCCAAGGGCTTTGCCCTTGGATCCCACCAGGGGGATAATCCCCCTGGACCCCTGTCAAATAAAACTACGCATCCCAAAATGGTTGCGGTTTAGCTGCATTGACCACAATCGTGTCCCAGCGCCGATCTTCTGCACACAGGCGCTCAGGGTTTGCGGCACACCACCATCATATGTGAGCTCCATCCGGTGGACGCGATCATCTCCTGCCAGGCAGCTTTTTCGGCGTCCGTGGCAGTAGCGACAAAGGTCTGCCAGAACCGATCTTTGATCGCTGCATGATTGTTGACAAGAATATCTATATCGAGTTTTCCGGGCGTGGTCACGGCAAGATTCTGGAAACCCAGTCTTTCCAGCAACAGGGCGACTGAACGCGGGTTGAGAAAATTCAGATGGTGGGGGGGAGTAACCGATTTTGAATCTTCCCAGAGCGCCTGGATATCGACACCGCTTCCGGAAAGCGTGGTGAAGATGAACAGGTCACCCGTCGCCATCAATCCGTTGAGTTGATGAAGAAATGCGGCTGGATCATGCAGGTGTTCAAACAACTCGAAACTGACAAACGTCTTGGGACCTTTCGGCAAATCATCCGGCGTCACGTGCTCAAGAAACTTCTGAATGACCGGCAAGGATTTTTCGCGGCAGACCACCGCCAGATGCGGCCCCGGCTCAATGACGATCGGTGCCTGACCGAAAAGATTTCTGATTTCTTCGGCAAACAGCCCAAACCCCCCACCGATATCGATCAGCGTATGGTGTGCAGCCGCGTACTTCGCCATGGTGTCTCGAATCAGGCGCGCCTTGGGCTTCCAGAGTTTTTCCCGACGCGCCTCGGCGGTTTCTTTGTAGAACGTTGTCGCCCAGAACTGTGAGGAAGGTGATTCGGTGTAGTACTTTGAAAAGGCTTCTGCAACTGGGCGCGGATTGACGTAAAGTGAATGACAATTCGGGCAGGTTTCATAGGTGAACCCATACTTGACGAAGGCATGCTCACCGACGGTTTCACAGGCAGGGCAGGCGCCGGATACCTTCTCAACCTCACCAAAATAGGTTCCGGTATCTTGCTTTGCCAAACGCAAATACTCATCGAATATTCTTTGAGGACGAATTTCTTCTTCTTTCATGGCAAGTCCTTACGGCTTCTCAATTGATGCCAAGAGAACGACACTGTTCAACATCACCGCATCGATCGAATACGCAAGAAACCGATAACCCTCACCCAAGCGCTGCTGCAACTGCTCCGGCGACGGCGCAACCACATGAACACCGGCTGGAATGGCTTTGGCCGCCGCGAGTGTACGAATTTTTTCCAACGTGGCGGAAAAATCAGGATGATCAAATTGAGCTGTCAGCCCCATGGATGCGGAGAGGTCATATGGACCAATCAGGATGGCATCCAGACCGTCCACATCAAGAATCGCCTCCAGATGATCCACAGCTCGATGATGTTCGATCATTGCGACCAGCAATGGGGCTTGCGCTTCTTCACGATACTCCTCAAAGTGTTTTCCAAAAAGATTGGCTCGCGAAAAACCAACGCCGCGCTTACCGGCGGGAGGCCAGCGGCAGGCGTCACGCACGGAGATCAATTGTTCGGCACTTTCGATCATCGGCACGATAATGCCGCCCGCACCGGCATCAAGCGCTTGTTTGCAATCCTTGGGCTGTCCGTGCGCAATACGAGCCATCGGCAAGGTATTGCCCAATTCCAGCGCCCGGAACAGATCGGGAAGCTGATGAACCGCAACCGCTCCATGTTCCATGTCGACGGCAACCCAATCATAACCGGCGTTGCCCATGATTTCGGCAACCGAGGGGTGGGGGATTTGCATCCAACTGCCGATGGAATACCCGCCACTGCGGAGCCGGGCGCGAATTTTTTGTATTGAAGCGAGTCTGTTCATGATTGCATCTCCCGCAAAAAATCCCTTTACCCGGCATTCATATAAGATATATACGCATCAACTCAAACGGTTGCGCAGACCGGTTTCTGCCAAGAATGGTTTTTTGCGGGGGGCTCATTATTCAGATCATCAAACATGGGACCTCGATAAGTGGTCTGCATGGACAGATTGAGGGGGGTACGCCGCAAGAGAAAGGGAACCGAATTCAAAAGTGCGGCCTGGAGATCCGTTTCTGCATCGCCAATCATCAAGGCCATGTCGGGCCCACACTTTCTCCGCGACAGAACCGCTTGGATTGCACTGGCCTTTTTGATCGGCGCTCCATGCACCTCGCGGAAACAGTGTGCAATATCAAGAGCAGAGAGAATGTGCTCGATCTCTTCTTGCGGTGTCGCGGTCACAAGCACGAAATATTGTTGCCCAAAGTGTTCCAGCAGATATTCGCGCACCCCGGGGACCCAAGGCGCATCCAGAACCCCCTGCAATACCATCGATGAGAAACGGTGACAATACTCTGTGACCAGCGCATCTTCCGCCGGGAGTCCAGCCCAGTTCAGATAAAGCGGAATCTTTTCGAGCCGAGAAACCCCGCCATGGGATTCATGATGCGCACGCACCCGGGCAGTCACCTCATTTCCGCCAAACCGAAACAACGCCTCGAACGCCCGCGTCTTGACATTCAGGGAGTCCTTGATAACGCCATCAAAGTCCCAGAAAATGATTTCACGCTCATTCAAGGCGGCAAGAACCGGATTCAAGGACGCTCCCAGATCTGATTGAATGCCTTGGCGCTGCCCATGGCTGCATTGGCGATCATCTCAGAACACCGCTTATCCTTGATCACCAGACCCGCTTCCTCCAGGAGCCGTTGACACTGTTCCGACTGCTCGTGAAAATCATCATTCACCTCGATCAGTATCCCCTTCACCTGTTTGAGTACCGTCATCCCCCCCTTCAATATGAAGTGCTCCAAACCATCCACATCCATTTTGATAAAGTGAGGTTGCGGGATCTGAAAATCCGTAACAACGTCATCCATACAGATACCCACGGTAGAGAATTCGAAAATCTTCTGGATCTCAAGGCCATCCCAGCCGAAATCCTTGCCGAAGGTACTCAAGGCCCCTCCCCATTCCACCGATGTCATCCGCATGGTTTCAATCGCCTTTCTGTCAAAGAGAGGCAAAGGGAAAATAGTGACCCATTCGACCAAATTATTCAGAAAAATATTTCTTGCCAACAATTCAAGATTAAAAACGGATGGTTCGAAAGCAATAATCCGGCACCGTCTCGCCTTGGCCGCGTAGCATGAATACAATCCAATATTCGCCCCAACATCCCAGACGATGGACTCTTCAGGAATCGAATCGATCCACTGCAACGTTTCCGGCTCTTTGTCGGAAAAAGTACTCACTCGCCATCGATTTTGCGTATTCGGTGTCGCGAATACCAATTTTACCCCATTATGGAGCACTGGTGACGTCAAACGCATCACACTGGTGGCGACATGATTGACGGCAAACCCTCCGATCTTTGTCTTATTGATTCCGTCGATAAACCATACAACAAATTTCTTGACAATACCCTTCACAATCATCATAACGATTAACCTTTGAAATGCTGTTTGGTGATTCCCGATTGAATGACAAATAGACAGTTTAGATACATTTTTCAGCCATTCCTGTGGCGCTGCTTTTGCCAAAAAAGCCCAAAAAATGGCAGTTTTTGGAAAAACGGTTGCAGTTTAACTCAATATTGAATTGCGTCAGCGCCAAATGGTGTCGCATCACACTCCGAATCAACCGCCTTCGATCGCACCACATCGATAAGTTGCAATAGCCCCTGCCCCAAATCCACATGCATCGGCGGAACATATTTCCGACCGAGCTTGGGTTGATAGGCATAGGGTGTGCGAACATAGTGACCTGGTTGCTCACCAGAAATAAATTCAACGGCATTTTTCAGCCCAAGAATTTCGGCAAGCATTTCCAGCATATCAAGAACGCGCATAGATTCCTGTCCAGTGAGCACGACACTTTGATTACGAAAATCGTCATCAAGGGCTGCAACACTGGCACGCGCCGCATCTTCCACATGAATGTATTCCCGTAAGCTATCTGGGCTGCCTTGATAGCGCAACACACCCGTCTCAAGGGCATTCTTGACTATCCGGTACAATCCGTTTGAATGATCAGCACGTGGCCCATAGAGTGAACCGTAGCGGAGAATGGTATAGTCCAGCCCATAGACCTGCTGATATTCCTCTACGTAGTGTTCTGCCGCCTGCTTGCTACAGCGATAAAAACCGCCTTCGCGGCTATAGACATACACGGTACTGGCATAGACAAAACGCTTCACGCCTTGCAGCCGACAGGCTTCCAGCACATGGACATTGCCGAGCACATTGATCTTCACCGTTTCAATTGGCTTGTCGAGGGCGTCGTTCAAGTCGGCCAGAGCGGCAAAGTTATAAACAGCGTCACAACCCTTGACGGCTTCCTGCAGAAACTCAAACGTGAGGAGGTCACCGACCAGCATGGTTTGACCAGACTGCAACCACGGCGATGGATTGCGGTCGCAAATCCGGACCTCATGACCGGCTGCGCTGAGCTGGTCCGCGACGTGGCTGCCCAGAAAGCCCGAACCCCCAATCACACACACACGCATGTTCATAACCCCTGCCGTTGCACGTCGTACTCTTCGGGGGGCACCATACCCTGCAACGGCTGACCGGCAAGGAAACGAACCGCTTCTTCAGTCGCTTCGATTTCCATCCGGGTACGGCAGTCGATGGACATCGACCCCATGTGCGAAGTGAGCAAACAGCGCTCAATCTTCGCCAATTCGCCTTCGTAGGGTTCTTTGTTGAATACATCTATGGCCGTTCCACTCAGATGGCCCTCCACCATGACCGCCGCCAGATCCTGTTCGTTGATGATGCCACCACGGGCGGTATTGATGATCACGGCATCCCTTTTCATCTGCAACAAGTGCTCACGACGGATCATGTTCTTGGTTTGCCCGGTAAGTGGCACATGCAGACTGATGACATCCGCTTCGCGATAAATGGTTTCCTTATCCACCCACTCGAGCTTAAGTTTCGGGGCGACCTGCGAGTCAGGATGGATGTCATTGACCAGGATACGTGGGGTACCGAAGGCGGAAAGGCGGCGCAACACCCGCCCGCCAATCCTGCCCGTGCCAATGATGCCGATGGTCACTTCGGGAATCCGCCGGCCAAAGTGACGCTGCCACTCGCCCCGATGCATCTGGGCGTTAACCACATGCACCGAGCGCAGCAGGGAGAGCATCAAACCGATGGTGAGTTCGGCAACCGCCGGGGCCGGGGCATCCGGGGTATAGCTCACCTGAATCCCCCGACGTTCGGCGGCAAGCAGATCCACGCTGTCCAGACCGATCCCGACCCGTGAAATCAGACGCAAATTGGGCGCCCGGCTCATGACCCTATCGGTGATCGGCTCCGTGCCAGCGATCAGCACATCGAACGACCCGACCATATCGGCCAACTCCTCTTCCTTGAGCTTACGACCGAGGGGATTGATCATGAAATCGATCCCCGCACTTTTCAGCAATTCAATGGGGAGCGGATTTTGCGCGGCAAAGGGGACAGTGGTGATCAAGATGTTGGGCATGTCATTCCCTCATAGAAAAGATATACCGTTTTGCGCATCCGGTACAGAGATTATCCATCAACCAGACAGCCGACGTGGCCAGACGCACCGGGAAGGCCTCCCATTGATCCGGTTCGCGTAACGCCATGGGATACGTGCCGGATTTTCCCTCTCCAGAGGCCAACACGAAAATGCGACGTGCAGAACGAATCACCGGCGGGGTTACCGTCAATCGACAAGGGGGCGGCTTGGGACCAGTGATCGGAACCACCAACCGCTTTGTCTCATGCAGGGCCGAACTGAATGGAAACAGCGAAGCCACATGCCCATCCTCGCCCACGCCCAGCAACAAAAGATCGACCCGTTCCGGCAGCAACGCCGCATATCGATCCGCAGCGGCCTCCAGTTCCCTGCTTTCGGCCTCCATGCGCCGCACGCTGCATCCCTCGGGGATCCCCGTTACGAACAGACTCCCCATGACCATGCCGAAATTGCTGTCCGGATGGTCCGGGGCCACGCATCGCTCATCCCCAAACAGAAACTGGACCCCGGACAAAGAGGAGAACTCGGGAAATCGCGACCATGCCGCATACAGACACGCGGCACTGCGTCCACCGGTCAGCATGACCGTGCATCTCCCCAGTTTCCGCAGCAGTTGGTCCAACTCACGCCGGATCACCCCCGCCGCCTCGACAGCCCACTGCTCAGAGGAAAAGGATCGCGCTTCCAAGTCAAGCTCCGGCAAATCCAATCCGGCATGCGCGCTTCGCAAGACGGTGGATCTGATCCCGCGTCGCACAAGCCAGCCATGGCGCACCATAAATCAGCCCAAATACGAATATCAGATACAAACAGCCTGCTCCAGCCATCTTGAGCAGGACCCACGGTGCGTCCTCCAGGAGAATCCCGGCACACCAGTAGGCCAACCACCCCATCCCCAAACATCCCGCCATGCCCACCACTTGATACAGCCAATCCCACCGAATCCCCAGGCGCCGGGCAATGAACCATGCGGAGGCATTCACAGCCACGATCTGTAACAACACCATCTTCCAGGCCAATCCTCTGGATCCCAATCCGAATCCAGGAATGATCTCACCAGAAGGGGCCATCATGAAATAGGAGATGATCATGCTGATGCTCATGAAAAACAACCCCAACCTGACCTGCAGGCGTATCTGACCCGTCGCATAAAACAGTGTCGCGGTAATTTGTCCCATGGATTGGTGAACAGGATAAACAAACATCAACATCACCGTGGTGGCTCCACCCTCGTAAGCACTCCCAACGGTCAGTCGCACGATTTCGCTTGACCAGGGAAGCAGCCCACCGGCAAACACCGCACTGACCAGATAGAGTTGCCGGGAGACCTGAGTATACAAGCTGGCGACGCGCTCCCGGTCTCCTCGATAACTTGCCTCCGCGACCTCCTTCCACAAAACCCGCAGGATTGAGGCGGTGGCCAGCAAGGCAACGGCAGAGAACTGTTGCGCCACGCCATAATAGGCCTGCTCGGAACTTCCCCCCCAATGCTGCAACATCCAGCGATCCACGAATTCATACGCAAATCCAAGGAGGGTATACGGGAAAATGGGCAGACAATACTCCAGGAACTCCCGGCCCACACCCGGAATCGTATCCGTGCCCTCCCGCCCCTTCTCGCCGACCGTCTCAGCTGGATGATACAGTCTCGCCGCAAACCAGGAGGCCACGGCATACTCCATCACGCTTGCCGAGAAGATCAGGGGCAATGAGAGTTGATCAATGCTCCGGGCAACGATCAACACAACCAAATGCACCCCGACGATCACGAAGTTGAGCTTCTGGAGCCTTACGGTCTCCCGGCTTGCTTCCGCCATCTGCGCAGCTGCATTCCAGGCCGTGTTCTGCATGAAAGCCGCGCACAGGGCCAACATCAATACATCCGACGATTCACCCTGCCACAGATTGTCCACCAAAGAGTCTGGCAACAACCAGCCGACCGCTCCCACGGCCACGATCAGCTGCATCCCCACCCAAATCCAATAGAAAACGACAAACCGACGAGACCGGGGGCACCTGGACAAAAAGGTGAAAAATGCCGCCGAGCTTCCCATGTCCAGCAATCCTCGCAGCGCCGTGAAGGAGGCCAGCAAGAATACCAGACGGCCATACTCGTCGGTCCCAAGCCAACGCGCCAACAACACCCCGGAGACAAAAGAGACCACGCTGCGCATCAGGTTGCCAGCGAGACTGGCGGTAAATCGACTGAGAATGGAATAAGACACCAATCAATCCTGCTCAACCAGAGACTTGACCCGATCCACCAACGCGCACTCCTCTCTCAACTGTTCGTAAGCGGCAATTTCACCCCGTCAACCAGCGACCTTGACTTTCGGCTGCATCTCCTTGATCAACTTCCATGCCAGGAGCGCCTCGAACGCCTCCATGGTCTGAACCGCCGGGATGTACTCGAAGACATGGCGCAGACATCTGTATCCAACCCGTTGTCCTTGGCCGTCTCGATCAGGCTGTAAAGGTTGACGGAGGCCTTGGCGCCCTGCACGGCATTCGAAAAAAGCCAATTCTTCCGGCCCACCACGAAGGGACGAATGACGGTTTCCGCGCCATTGTTATCGATCTCCAGGCGACCGTCCTCGATGTACCGGATTAAACGATCCCATTGTCCATGCATGTAGGCCAAGGACTTTCCGATCATCGCTGAGGGCACGACTCTGGGCGAAAGTTCATTCATCCGCTCCCGGATCTACGCCGCGCATGGCACCGATGCCAGACAGCCCAATAGCCATCAGTCTGCAACCAGCCTTGGTACTCGGCCAGAAAATCCTTGGGAACCTGACCGCCGCGACTCGAAATCGTAATCGAAAAAATGGCCCGTGCGGTCGGCGGTCCACCCCGTTGAACCCACATGAATGACTTGCTGCTGGTCGCCTTGCCGGGTTCATGGAGAACCTGCACGGTGGTTTCATCCATCTGAATGAAACCGTACTCCAGCATTCCATCCCGGATCAGATTGATCAGGGCTTGCACCAGATGTCCGGAACGGATCATCCAGTTGGCCAGAGTGGTGCGGCTCACATCCAGTCCATCAACCGTGCCGGTTTGGCAGGGGTGCCCTGGTCCACGCTCATGCCTCTGTAATAGGCGACGGCAAACTCCTCCAGGGAACCACCTCCACCAGCTTGACCCACCGGTTGCCGGGTCAAGATTTCTCTCGAATGAATTCTCAAAACCGGGCAGGCTGGACTGCTTTTTGTCGGGCTCCCGGATCATGGGTGCAAGCCTTTTTGGACAAAAGGGCTGAAACCCATACATCCGAATACTATCATAAATACGATTTGATGTACAGTTTCAATGCGTTAACCTTTTCATGGAGGTTCTGCGTAAAACTCTGACAGTTTACTGTCAAGTGTAGTACTGTCATTTATTTCTGCTCAATTTTTGTGACGCCACCTCACGAAACAGTTTTTCCATGACATCTAACGGCCGTTCCGGGATACATGCGTAACGCTCGCAAAACTCCCGGCGCACACACTGGACCAACTCGCTTTGCCACCATGCATCAACATCGTCCCAAATTTCAGTCATCTGCTTGGCGGCACTCTCGGGCGTATCATGAAAAATACCAACAGATTTCAAGCGATCAAAGAAAGGCTGAACTGAATCCCGCAATTCCCAATACTGCGGATTCCAGAACATAATAGTTGGTATGTTGAATGACATGGATTCAAGGTAGGTGGTGGCGTTGTAGGTACTGATCAACAGACGAGATTGCTTCATCAGGGATACCATGGGTTGAACACCATCGTCCAACCGAAGATGAGAAAACCGCTCCTGCCATCTTTGTTTCTGACACCAGCCAAAATCCGTCCCAAAAAGTCTAATCAGCAATTGATGTTGCAACACCAATGGAAGGGCTTGAACAAAACGACACTGATCCTCGAAATAATCAAGCCATTGATGCGCAACCGGCACACTGTACATATGGTAACTGGTGCGAGGCATGGACATTTCGACAAGCAGTGCTACACCTTTTTTATCTGAAACGATTTTTCTGCCAAATCCTTTCAAGTTACCGACAGGAAACACCTTCGGTTGTTCGCTCTCAGTCCATCCCCACGTTAAGAATTGATCAGAAATGGCAATCTGGTGATCTTCGTTAAATCCCCACAATGCCATGCCATAATTGCCACCGTGTTGACCAATCACCAACGGGGTTCCATTCTCCACCTTGCCAGCCGCCCACGCCTTGAACACATCATCGGACGCATGGGAGTTGCTGGTAAAAATTACTTTTGGCATGCACGGCCACGGCAGTTTGCGGATTACCGTCATCAAGCTTTGATACCCCTCCAAATAGGCTGTCGGAATATATCTCTGGATCATGGCTCGAACAACGGATGGGAAATCATGCATATTGTCAGGGACAATGGTACGCCGTTCTCGCGCGGCATGATCTGCGGAAACTCGCGGCACCTTCTCGAGACGCCACCTCTTCGGCAATTGACCGAGTTTCCATTGAAGCAATAAATCTTGTTCTACAGGAAGGAATGATGAGATAAAAAAATATTCTCTCTTAAAACAAATCAGACCGGACAACAAATTCGCTGCACGGACTATCGTTTTACGCAGATAGGGCTTGAATCCAATGCTGTGCTCATTGCGATGACTGAATGAATCTCTATCGAACCGACCGGCAATACGTTCAATGGGCACCCCCATCCAATCGAGTAATCTGCCACAAATCGCCTCATTCCATGGATCATCGCAAAAACACCATTGAAACTCCTCCATACTGTTTTGAATCATGCGCTCTTCGGCACCAAGCAACACCCTTGCTCCAACAATTTCGTAGTCTCGCAAGGCATGACGTAACATTGTCCACCGATCAAACACTATTTGGACAAAATAACCGAGCCACGGTCCCACCAAAATACGCCAATAACGCACCGAATGGTTGACACCATTCAGCATATTAAGTTGCTCTGCAAGCTCAACCAACAACTCTTCGTACAGAACATCCATGTAAAGATAATCATCATAGAGTTTTTCTCGATCATCCCAGTGATAGGGCATAACTACGGCATCCAAAGACTGCCACTTCTCCCGACGATCAAACCGACGACACCACTCTCCGAGGAAAAGAATCGGCACATCGTCTCGCCAAGTCTCTTCCATAGACGTTGTGATTAAAAACATAATCTATCCTTACCAAATATTCCTACAGCCATCAACACTCAGAACAACCACGGTCATGTGATAGGCAGTTAGATTCAACCCGAAAGAGAATCGAAGATATTCTACAAGGACTTTTTTATAGACGTGCAATTCCCCCCGGAAGTAAAGTGGCTGAACGGTTACAACTCATTTGACCTTGTAAGACACATTCATGCGTTCCAATCCTTCCACAAATTCCGGGGAACGAAGCAGAGACCACGCATAGCGATTGTAATTGTCCAGAGACTCGTTGATCGTGGCATTGGCGGTTTGTTTATCCACATGATACGCTTTCTTGGCTTCAACGATCAATGAAGTGAGTGGATCACGATCAAACCCCGTAACCTTGAAGTTGATGTCATAGACCCCGTCAACAAGCTTGTGGACTAGCCCGTTCCTGGCATAAAACGCCTGATTGAAATTTTGCCATACCGGTTCCAACCCAAGAACATGCAAAGGCACCCGAACTTCCTCGAATTCGGAATCGTTGAATTCAGCCTTTCTGGCAGTAAATCCAAGTTTTTTTAAGATAATTTCTAACATGCTATAGTCGTACGCATAGAGATGGGCATAGCCGGCAATAAAATTTTTCAGATTCCTGTCCAATAGAACGGTATCCTGCCCTGGGGAAACGATATAATTGACCAGCATTCCACCATAGCCCAAATCTTTTCTCAACGATTCATCTTCCTCGAGTGCTCTCTGGAAAAATTCATCATCTTTCTCGACGTAAGCGCGCGCAATCACTTCCAGATTAGGCGTCAAAATACGCAAAATTCCACCTGGACGAAGAACACGATTAATCTCTGAAAGTACAATTGGAAAACGAATGTGTGGAATATGTTCGACCACATGAGAGCAAAAAACGATGTCGCAGGAATCGTCTGGCAATTGTATATTTGTCGCATCACCGGCGATGGCGATTCCGGTACTCTCCGTCAGTTTATGATCCAACACATGCCACCCTTCTTGAATCCATCGGGGGCTTGCTCCAAGATTCAGTTTGATTCCCATCTAATTTCTCCTTTATTGGAACAGGGGTCGGGAAGTGTTGCCTCCCCGCCATCCAAACCGCGCATGTGGTTCTCCCGCACACGGATCCACTCAAGCCATCCATCTTGAGGGTTGCTCGCCATCATTGCCCATCTCCGTTTCACCTGTCGGATCCACAATTTGAGCCATCACATACTCAGCATAAATATCGTATCTGGAACAACCCTTAAAAATCTGCCAAACTCCTCCCCCAAGCAACGGATTCCCTAGTCAAATCGGGTCGAGTCCCGCACCGCAGACCCGAATAGCCAGCACGGGGAGCGCCGGAGCGTATTGTCGGGAGACGACAGCGATGGCGAGGCCGAATATGGAGGCGACCCCGCATGATCCTGCTGATGCGGGTGGTGTGTCGGATTCTTCTACTGCGAGTTGAGTCCGATGCACCGCCGCATCACCAAACGAAAGACTGACGTCACCGTTGCGCCTTAGGGCGTGTTGATATGTGGCGCCATCGGCCTTGATGCCGCGTTGCAACGCCCCTCCGCTGCTCACATACTGACGTGTATGCTGCGCTGCTCGGGGCGTTGAGCCTTGTCTGAAGACCGATGACTCCACATGTCAACACGCACTAAACCTTTTCAAACAAAAAAACGGGCACATCCACCATATCCTGTACCCGTACCGCGCGCGGTTCCATCCAGCACCACATCGACCCCCCCCTGAGTCGTGGCCATTGGCCAACGAGACCACCCAACCAGCTACCGCAGATCTTCCGGCCAGCATCTCGCGCCACTCAAACAGCGGGATGGACACGTAAAAACTCCAGAGCAGCAACCAGCTTTGGCTCCCTGGGTCACATGGCTCACCGAAGTGATCTTACCACGCCAGAATTACCCCATCAATGCATCATGCACTTCAACAAACCGCCTCGGCATGAGCCCTCGGCCCGATGCAAACATGTCAGCAACACCTCCTGAAGTACCGCATCAGGCACGAGCCCTGGACCGATACGTCACCCTGGCGATGGCCACACCCGCGTAGTCATGATACAACTTTTCCCGATCATCCCAGTGATACGGACACACCACGGACCCATGACGTTCCCACTCTATCCGTTCAGACGTTTTGCAACACCATTCCCCCAGAAAAACGACCGGAATCTTTGCATCCGGCCACGTTTCAGCCTGCGAAGTTGTAACCAAAAAATACTCGGCGTTCATTAAAAATGAAATCCACCAAAAAGAGTCAAAGTGTTTGACCTCCCAGAATTGACCACGACTCCATCCCGCCCCGTGTCCTGGTTCCGTGGAAAAGGGCGTTTCTCCAGTAGCCATCACGGATGCGGCAGCATGGCGATGACCAACACGTCCACGCGGATTATATTAGGGCATCCTACCCGATTCCGAGACGTTGACTCGTGACAAGCGCTTTACCACGCGGTTCTTCCGCCATCGACACTGAGCACGGCTCCGGTCATGTAGGAGGAAGCGTCCGAAATCATGAAGGCCACAACCCCCTTGTATTCATCCTTGCTTGCCATTCGGCCCATGGGAATCAAATGGGTCAACCGTTTGATAAAGGCCGGATCCTGATCGACCTCAACGCCACCTGGCGCCAGGGCGTTGACGCGCACGCCATCCTTGGCCCAATAGGTGGCAAGATAACGGGTCAGTCCGATCAACCCGGCCTTCACGACCGAGTAGGTTACCGGCTTGACAGGTTGCATCTCCTCTGACAGACCCTCCTGGCGATAGATTCGCTGGTCAGGCGCGATCAACCCCAGGTCCGACGCAATATTGAGGATGACCCCTCGACCTTCTCGCGCCATCTCCTGTCCGAAGACACGACTGCACAAAAAAGCGCCGGTCAATCCGACATCAAGATCGGACTGCCATGCGGAAAGGGGAAAATTTTCCAAACGCGACCAATGTCCACCTTGCAACCCTGATCCAGCCACCTTGGGATTGTTCGCGGCGTTGTTGATCAGAACATTCACCCTCTGCAACTTCTCCAGGATCTGATTTTTAAGATTCTCCACAGATTCCGGATGGGTGATGTCGCACGCCAGTCCCACGGCCTGACCACCGTAAACCTTGACGATCTCCTCGGCGGCGCTGGTGACGCGCTCCTGGTCGAGGTCTACAATGACTGGGGTGCCGCCCAATTCGGCCACAACCTGCGCATGACGTATGCCCAGCAGGCCAGCGCCCCCCGTGATGACCACCACCTGTTGATCCAGGTTAAACGCCGTTCTCACTCCGGCAGACACATTCTGGTTCACACGATTCCCCATGGTTGACGAATTGATCCATGCCTGTCAGGCACTGGGCTTCGACCATTCTTCTTCATTGTTAACAAAAGTTAACATGACTTGTCGATGCAATTTGACCCACAACAGATCAATCTATAAATGTTTATAAATAGCTTTATAAA
>JADGAB010000067.1 GCA_015232245.1 Magnetococcales bacterium
TAAAATCCGCCCAAAAAGAGTCGCCGGACGGTCAGCAGGCTTGAGACGCGCGCGAGGTTCTTTCGGGGGACTCATGCCAGAATCCTCACATGTTTGAACAGCCTTCCCGACTTGAAAAAGGGAAACGTGTCCCGATGTCCCATGTTGCCGCATCCGATGTCGAATATCTGGTTTTCACCGCCAACCAGCATCGTTATGGGGTGGCCCATCACCATGTGGTCTCCATCATCGACGTGCCCGAACACACCGAAATGCCGGGCATGCCCCCGGAGGTGCGCGGGGTGATTGTCCATCAGGGCAAAAGCATTCCTCTGTTCGATCTGCGGGTCTGTTTCGGGGAGAGGCCGCGACTGCTGGAGATCCAGGATCTGGTGCAGACCCTCATGCAGCGCAAGCAGGATCACATCAACTGGCTGGCGCAACTGAAGTCCGAAGTGTTGAGCGCCAAACCCATCACGGTCCAGACCAATCCGGATCTCTGCGCCTTTGGCCAGTGGTACAACCGTTTCACCACCGACAATCTCAACCTGCGGGCCCACATGCAGTTCTTCGACGCCCCCCACCGACAGATTCATCACATCGCCGAGGAGACCGCCGCCCTGCTGCTGACCGGTGAAACCGAAGAGGCCAAAAACCTCATTCATATCACCGAAAAAGGGGCCCTGATCCGTCTGCTGGAACTCTTCGACGGCCTGGCCACCCAGATCCACACCTATCTTCTGGAATACGCCATCATCATCGGCGTCAACGACATCCGCTTCGCCGTGGCCACGGACAAGATCAACTTCTTTGGCTCACTCCATCCCATCGAACAACTGGTGCCGGATGAGGTGCAAAACAGATATGATTTTATTCATTCCGTCGGACACAACAAGAACGACGAAAAAAACACCGGCAAACCGATCCTGCTGCTGGACATGGAACGGTTTGTCGGCAAGCATCCGTTTCTAACATAAGCAACCAAAAATAGATTTAATACTATCTGCCATATTCGTATTTCCTCTACAATCTACACCTCTCACTGTCTTAATAATCTTTTCTATCCCATCTTGCTCAGCCTTAACATCTTGCTCATCAAACACCTTATTATTCCATCTAGCCAATATCCAAAACAGTGTCTTGAAACTATCTGCAAGTATTCGATCTTTCGAAAGAACATCATAATGCTTCATGATGAAACCGATATCAAGACCGTAACTATCTCCTCTTTTTACAATTAAAGTATTTTTTAATAGCTCTGCAAAGAGTATAAGCGCTTGGATCCCTTCGCACAATCTATCCCTTTCATCGTTTTTTTCCTTCCACCTCCATATGACAACGGCAAAAACAAAACCAAGCAAAGAACCTACAAAGGTTACAATGAGCCGCTCCAACAGAGTTTCCATGCCTCCCCTCCAACACACACAAATCTACCAACATCAAAGATCAGATAGAACCAGAACAATAATATTCATCATAGAACCCGGTCAATTCCTCCAACAGAGATTTATTCTCAGCTGAATCAAAGACCAGTTCGCGCTCATTAAAGAATTTCAGAAGACCGTTAACTTCCCTGTAAAGATTGACGCCAATTTTTTCCATATCAGGATAGAACGATCTGAACCCATCATACATATTATTCGGTCTGTGTTTGAACTCAGCCTCAAGCGATGCGCGCAATATCCAATAAAACAGCGTTACGGATTTAGATTTACTTATAGTCATTAATTTTGCCGACTTGCCATACTCTGAATCATCAACAGACAAAATGTATGAATAATCGTATTTGCAGGAAAAAGAACCTGCATACCTCCAGGGAATCGACAAAAAAGGATCTTCAACAGCAAGTTGCAGATAAGTAAACGAGAAGCAAAAAGAATTATCAGAAAATGGATCTTCTCCTATAAGCGCCTTCCCTCTTTCGCTTATATAAATGACATTGTTGTTTATTATTCCGGTACTGTCATACTTAACACTGGCGCACCGATACTCGTTAGAAGAACACAGGCTTCCCAACACTATTAACACTAAATGCTTTTCATATCCGTAATGATCACAAAACACACTTACGATCTGATCCACTGTAACTTCATTAAACTGCTGTATATAGTTCAACAAGAAGAACTTAAGCCAATAAGTATGAAGGTGATCGATATAGGATTCTGAATGCCCCGGCCATTTCTTGGCATCATTCAAAAATAGATTCGGGAAAAATTTTACAGCATGCGAGTATCTTTTACGGGAATTCAATAAATACATTAATATACAAAGTCTAGGCTGCTCTTTAAAAAGTCTTTTAAATACATGCGGATGACCTACAACACCAAGAGTGCCAAGATCTAAAACAAATGAAAAGAAAGAACGCAAGCCATGATGAGACAATTTGCAAATCAAGTCCATAACAGGCGAACCAAAACCCGTCCAGACATTATCTTTATGGTCAAGAGCACTCCCCAATTCACTCATAGGTATTTTAAAGCTGTCAAGTTTACATACTGCGACAGCCTCACTAAAAAGCTTAAACCTTGAATCTAACGCTTTAAATATAGTAGTCTTACCTATATAATAAACACTCACTCCGTAATCAGGATATGCAGCAGCGTCATGCATAGAAACAAACTCATATACAGATCTTCTGCAAACAAACAACACGCACAATCCGGCATTTTTAAGATCTGTTTCACCATCCCTTCCAAAATCCATAACTGTATTGTTAATATTTTTAAAAACATCCTTTATCTGTTTTTTGTACGACCTCTTAAAAAATGATTCACGCATTGACCTGAAATGATATCTGTCAAGATTATCAATCGCAATAAATATTCTTATATTTCTTGACGCGAGATGATGCGATAACTTTATGATATAATTAACAGGACCACTTGTCGGACTAACAAGAAATTTATCAAACTCAGCCTTTTGCTTAAGCCAAGATCTATTGGTTATTTCATGATAGAGCATATTTGCTATCTTCTTGTACAGATTATCCTTTAATGGCAAAAGCTCGCGCCCGTTTCTAAAAACATAATCTATATTAATTCTTACGGGAACAATAATGCTTTTATCTTTACTATCGCTTTCTGACGGAGCTTTACAAATCCGTTTATTGCGCTTCCAAATATCAAACACCATATGGGAAACCAATATAGTTTTACCATCACCAACCTCGCCAACCAAGAAAGAAATATTGTTAGATCCTGTCTGCACTTCTTCTGCCGACTTTACAGACACAGAAGGCTTGTCAGTAACTCTTTTAAAAAACTCTTCGTAATTCATGCCGTCTTTATTATCTTCTCGCCCCCGAAAATCAAGAAAAAAATCGGGCGGAGAATAAAGCTTCTCATGAAAAAAGGAAACAAGATTGTCATAGTTAACCCTTCTTTCTGCATGACCTGAATAAACACATTCAAGACTGTCGCTTTTATAATTATCTGAATCAATTACATGGTGAGTAAAACAGTACTTGAAAAGATCTTCAAATTGTGATGAAATTGTTCCAGGTTTATATAACCTTTCATTATAATCATTATTTTCTATTTTATAAAACTTACCAGAAAATGTCTGCATTGCCTTTCTCCAGAGTTGGTATTGACGCTAAAATTCTCACCGGCCCAATCACACGCCCGGCCCCAACAACCACTACAAATTCTATTGAGAGTAAAAAATATCACAAGAAATTTTAGATGTCAATAATTTTATTATTCCAGACAAAACAACTTTAATAAGAATCTACCGGCAATCACCCTGTTGATAATGTTCAATTTCTCTGTTTTCCATTGTTTTTAATCACCCACATGCATGACAAAGCCGTCACTTTCATCTGGAACATATCACTTCACATACAGGATTTTATGCCGTGGCCACGGACAAGATCAACTTCTTTGGCTCACTCCATCCCATCGAACAACTGGTGCCGGATAAGATGCAAAACAGATATGATTTTATTTATTCAGTCGGACACAAAAAGACCGACGAGAAAAACACCGACAAACCGATCCTGCTGCTGGACATGGAACGGTTTGTCGGCAAGCATCCGTTTTTGAACCGGCCATCCTGAAACATTCCAGCCAGGCCGGCAAATCCCTCACGCCACGCTGTCGAGCTGCTCGGGGAGCAGGTAGCGTTTGGCGTAGCTCTCGCATACCCCGCTTTTTTTCATCAACTCCACCAGATCCGCGTCGATGTGACCATCCTTGACCATGAACGACATGATCTTCATGGCCTCGCTCAAGGTTTTGGCCTTTTTGTAGGGACGGTCGCAGGCGGTGAGGGCCTCGAAGACATCCGCCACCGCCAGAATACGGGCCGGAATGGGAATCTGCTCGCCGGTCAACTGGCGGGGATACCCCTTGCCGTTGAGGGTTTCGTGATGGGAACCGGCATACTCGGGCACCCGTCGCAACTCCTTGGGGAAGGGGAGCAGACTGAGCATCTGGTAGGTCTGAATCACATGATCGGAGATCTTGAAACGATCCTCGGCGGTCAGGGTGCCCCGGGAGATGCATAAATTATACAGCTCTCCCCGGTTGTACAACACCTTGGGCACCTCGATCTTGAACTGCATGGGATTGGCGCCGAAGGGATTGGGATCGCCCCGGGGCACCACGTGTTCGGGCCGGTCGGAGAGCAGGAGATCCTCCACGGGCAGGGTCGGTTTCTCCTTGTCGGACCGGAGCAGCGCCTCCTCCTGGGAGATGCCCAGCCAGTCGTCGAAATGACGCAGCCAGCGTTTGCCCGCGATCTCCTTCAGGCGGTTGACGCGCTGTTCGCTCATGAACTCCCCGCCCACATTGCATTCGGCCACAAAGGCGAAGTCATCCTGCAGGCTCTGCCGGGTGGCGGCCAGTTCCTGGTCCAGGGTTTCCACGGGGATTTCACCCGCCGCGCGCTGTTGCCAATAGTGAATCTCCGCGTCCCGCCACAACACCTCGAAGCGGGTGCGCACCTCGTGAATGCGATTGTAAATGGTCTCCAGTTTGGTGGCCTTGTCCACCACGGCTTCCGGGGTGGTGACCTTGCCGCAGTCGTGCAGCAGGGCGCTGAACCGGAACTCCCGCCACTCCTCCTCGTTGGCAAAGGCGAATTCGGCAAAAGGGCCTTCGGACTGACTGTTGACCGCCTCACCCAGCATCTGGGCGAGCACGTTGACCCGGGAGTTGTGACCCCCGGTATAGGGGGATTTGGCATCCACCGCCGCGGAGATCACCTCCACGAAGGCATCCATCAGGCGGCGCTGGGAGGCGATGAGCTGCTGATTGGAGATGGCGATGGCGGCCTGGGAAGAGAGAGCCTCCACAAACGACTGGGTTTCCCTGGTAAAAGGATAGGCTTCATCCGGCCCGGGAGCCCGGGCATTCATGAGTTGCAGCACACCGACCACTTCGCCACCCCGGGGCAGCAGGGGCACCATGAGCAGGGAGCGGGAACGATACCCCACCGCCTTGTCGAAACGCCGGATGGTGGCATACTGGGGATCGGTTTCGGCGGTCACGTCGTCCACGTTGATGGTGATGCGCTGATGGGCCACCCGTGAGACGATGTGATCCAGGTTGGGTTGACCATCCTTGAGATACATCGCCAGACCGGGGAAGACGATGGGCCGACCGCTTTTGCCACCCAGAAACATGTTCAGGCTGTTGACCCGGATGAGCTTGATGAGCAGTTGATTGTTCTCATTGCGGGTGTAGATCATGCCCCAGTCGGCCCCGGAGATCTCCATGGCGCCGACCAGAATCAGATCCAGCAGGTGATCCTCGTTGCGTTCGCTGGAGAGCCCGATGCCCACCTGGACCAGTTGTTCCAGGCGGGTACGCTCCCAGACCAGCTCCTTGGTGCGTTCCTGGACTTTCAGGTCGAGCATGTCGGCGTGTTCGGTGAGGGTCTGATGGGCCTTTTCCAGTTCGGCCTGCTGTTCCTGGATCTGGTCATGGGCCAGTTTGACCCGCTCCTCGTTGCGGTCGCTCAGACGGGTCAGGCGTTGCAAGGATTTCAGCAGTTTCCGATAGGCCTTGACCTGTGACTCGTAAGCCACCCGTCCGAGCGCCTCCACCGGCCCGGCCAGCAGGGATTCCGCCTGTCGGAGGATCTCGTTTTCTTCCTGATAAGCATCGAACTCTTCCATCATGACATATCTCCTTGCAACAAGTCTACTCTTTGGGAGCCATCACGAATTTGGCGTGCTCCAGGTCTTCGGAGAACTCCTCTCCAAGTTCTTCCATATTGGAGTCATCGGCGGCGAAGCCCCAGGCGATGGTGACCGTATTGCCCGCCCCGGCGGCCTCGTCGAGGCTTTCGAACAGCCCCATGAGGATCTTGGCCGTGGTGCTGTTGAAATAGATCAGATCAAAACGGAAATCGATGGTCGCCCCCTCGGAGGCGGCCAGGTACTCTTTCAATTGTCCGATCAGCGGGCCGAAAAACTTGTTGACATCTTCCGGATAGGATTCGCCGTGGATGGCGAACTTGCCGGCGGCAAAGTCGAAATCGATCCCCGGGGTACGTTTGGTGGGTTCCAGTTTGATATTTTCCATGGAGGACTCCAGAATCAAAGGTGAGCTTTCAAGACAAAATAGGAAAGTGAATCGTCGAGCTTGAGGAAATCGAATTCGAAGCCCCGGGAGGCCAGCCGGGCGATATCGACAAAACCGACCCCGGCCCCTTTGCTCCCTTCCGGGGTCTGTCCCTTGAGGATCTCCTTGTGCATGGCCTTCAGGCCCGCCTTGTCCAGGCCGCGAATGCGGGCCAGACTCTCCCGCAACCGGTCCACGTCCGGCTGGACAATGGCATTGGCGCTGGCCACGTAATACCCGGTCTCGTTCCGACCCACGACGAGCATCCCCAGACGCAGATCCACCGTGCGATCATCCACCTCTCCCTCCTGGTTTTCGGCGGAGTAGCGGATGATGTTTTGCATCTGTTCCACAAAGACCGAAAAGACTCCCCGGGCGACAGACCGCTCCGTGTTGTCCAGTTCCAGTTTATCCATCACGGTTTCGCCAATGACAGAGAGTACCTTCTCAGTAACATAACCACAATAAAAGAATAAAACGCCCTCCCCCATCAACTCTTCTCGCAAACGCAGGATCACCTGGGAGTCCATGCTTCCTCCTTCCACTGCCGCCATTTTCAAGGTTGCTTCCCGGAGCTCCAGCGGACGCAGCCGAAACCCCACCACCGACACATCATCGCGCCGCGACTCCTCGCCCTGATGTTTGACCAGCTCCTGCTGGATGATCGCCTGTTGGTCCGCCATGGGCAGCTCCGCGAAGCGACCGATCATCTCCATGAAACGGGCCTTGCCGAATCCCCGGCGGACCTCGCTGCCCACCTGATCGATCAGCCCATCGGAACTCATGTAAAAACGCATGCCCGGAGTCAATGTCACATCGACCTGGGCGAACTCCTGGGCAAACGGCACCTTGCGATAGCCGATCCCTTTCTTGTCCCCCTTGATTTCCAGCGGCGCGCCTTCCACAGGACAGACAAACAGGGAGAAACGGGCGCCGGCATACTGCATGCGGCTGTTGCCCGCCGTGAGATAACAGATGCCCAGTTCCATGCCGTCATCCGACTCGCCCTGATCCGTATCCTGTTTCAGGGTGATCTGGACCAGTTGATGGGTCCGGGCCAGCAGTTGCGCCAGATTGCCGGGCGGGACTTCGCTGCAGGCCCGATCAAAAGCGCCGGTGACGATCAGGGTCATGAAGGCCCCGGGCACCCCGTGACCGGTGCAGTCCCCCAACGCGAACAGCACCCCCTCTCCCCAGGGGCGGCACCAGTAGATGTCCCCGCCCACCGTATCCCGGGGATCCCAATGAATGAAATGATCGGAGAAAATCCCTTCGATGACATCGAGCGTGGGCAGTATGGAGCGTTGAATGCGACTGGCGTACTGAATGCTGCCTTCGATCACCTCGAAGGCTTCCGCCAGATTGTCCCGGGTTTTTTCCAATTCCGCATGGGTGACGCTCAACTCCCTGAAAGCCCGGTCCACCTCCTCCTTGGCCTGACGGAGGATTTCGGCCCGTTTGCGGGTCTCCTTGTAGTGCTGGCGCATCACCAGCAGATTGCGCAGCCGGGTGACGAACTCCACGTTGTCGATGGGCTTGTTGAGAAAATCGGTGGCCCCCTCCTGCAGGGCCATGTAGCGTACGGTCTGGGCGTCGGAGCCGGTCACCATGACGATGGGGATCTCTCCCCGGTCCGGCAGCCGACGAAACGCCTCGATGAATCCCAGGCCGTTCATCACCGGCATGATGTAATCGACGATCACCAGATCGGCCTCTTCCTGGCCGCACCACTCCAGGGCCGACACGGGATCGGAGAAGGGGACCGGTTCGCATCCCTGCACGGTCAGGATCAGACGGGCCAGCAGCGTCAGAACGCTGCGGCTGTCGTCGATGACCACGATACGAAAGGTTTCCTCACTCATGTCCCGCTCATCCGCAATGTTTCAGTACCTCGCCGGCCATCCGGTCGAGGGGAACCACCCATTGGGCCGCGTCACGGCGGATCGCCTCCCGGGGCATGCCGAAAACCACACAGGTGGATTCGTCCTCGGCGAAGGTCCGCGCTCCGGAGCGGCGCATCTCCAGCAATCCCTGGGCGCCGTCGTCTCCCATGCCGGTGAGGATCACCCCCAGGGCATTGGCGCCGGCGACCCGGGCCGCGGAGCGAAACAGCACATCCACCGACGGACGATGACGGGAGACCAAAGGGCCGTCCCGGACCTCCACCCGATAGCGGGTGCCCACCCGCTGCAGCATCATGTGAAAATTGCCCGGAGCGATCAACACCCTGCCCTGCTCCACCGCATCCCCGTCCACGGCCTCCTTGACCGCCACCCGACACAGACCATCCAGCCGTTTGGCGAACTGGTTGGTGAAGGTTTCCGGCATGTGCTGGACCACCACCACCCCCGGCGCCTGGGAGGGAAGGGCCTCCAGAACCACCCGCAACGCCTCGGTCCCTCCGGTGGAGGCGCCAATGCAGATGATCTTCTCGGTAACGGTCCGAATCCCGCGTTCCTGCGGGGGTGGCAGCAGGACATCGGCGGTCAGTTTGGGCTGGACCGTTCGGGAAGCCAGCGTCCGCCGCGGACCCACCCTGGCCACCGCCGCCCCTTTCACCGCGTCGCAGATCCGCACCCGGTAATCCAAAAGATATTGCCGGGAACCCAGCCTGGGTTTCAGAATCACATCCACGGCGCCGGCCTCCAGGGCATCCAACAACGCCTGGGATCCCTCCGCCACCAGGGAGGAGCAGATCACCACCGGCAAGGGACGCTGGGACATCAGCTTGCGCAGAAAGGTGATCCCATCCATGCGGGGCATTTCGATGTCCAGAGTGATGACATCCGGCAACTCCTTCTGGATCATCTCGGCGGCGGCGTACGGATCGACCGCAGCCCCCATCACCTCGATTTCCGGATCCGAGGCCAGAATCTCCGTCAGAGTCACCCGCACGCTGGCCGAATCATCGACGATCAGCACACGAATCTTCCTGGCCAGGGCCTGAGACACCATTTACGGCAACCTGTCCAGAAAAGCGAACTCTTCGCTGGTGAACAGATGTTCCATGTCGAAGATGATCACGAAACCGTTGCGCCAACGCCCGATGGCGCGGATATACTCCGACTTCCAGGCCACCCCCACATCCGGGGCGGATTCCAGACCCACCGTGGCCAGTTCGGCCACGTCGAACACCCGATCACACTTCAACCCCAGCAGGATCCGCCGTTCGTTGACCGAAAATTCCAGCACCAGAATCCGACTGGTCAAGGACTCCTCACCGACCGGGAAGCCCAGTTTCAGGCGCAGATCCACCACAGGCACGGTCAATCCCCGCACGTCGATGATCCCCAACAGATAATGGGGAGCATGGGGCAGCCGGGCGATGGGCTGGCTGTCGAGGATCTCCCGCACCATGCCCACATGCACCGCGAACACATCCTGATTGATCCCCAGGGTGACATAGCTCTGGGTCGATGACTCGGTGGCTGTCGCTTTCATTCAGAAATCCTTCAAAGCGCCGCGAACAATGAATCCGCCTCAATATTTCTGGAAATGCTCGTCGTCGTCATCCTCCAGATGCAGCGCGAACCCCTTGGATTTTCCGGGAGGCGACAGTTTGCGGGCGCTCTCCACCCGACCCGACCGGCCACGCGGGGCCGCCAGGGCCTTGGCATCATGACGCCGCCAGCCTGTAGGGGTCACGGGAACGATCCGGCTGCTCTCCTCCAGATGAAAATAGGAGATGGTTTGTTGCAACTGTTCCGCCTGACCGGTCAGCTCCTCCGAGGTGGAGGACATCTCCTCCGCCGCCGAGGCGTTCATCTGGATCACCTTGTCGAGCTGCTGGATGGCGCTGTTGATCTGACTGGCGCCGATATCCTGCTCCCGGCAGGCGGCGGAAATCTCCTCCACCAAAGCCGCGGTCTTCTTGATGTCCGGCACCAGCCGGGTGAGCATCTCTCCTGCGGCCTGGGCCACCTTCAGGGTATTGGTGGACAGAGCGCCGATCTCGGCGGCGGCGGTCTGGCTGCGTTCCGCCAGCTTGCGCACCTCGCTGGCCACCACCGCGAACCCCTTGCCGTGCTCCCCGGCCCGGGCCGCCTCAACGGCGGCGTTCAAGGCCAACAGATCGGTCTGACGGGCGATCTCCTGGACGATGGTGATCTTCTCGGCAATGGTCTGCATGGCGGAAACCGCCCGGGCAACCGCCTCGCCGCTCTGCTGGGCGCTGTCCGCGGCCTTGGCGGCGATGCGTTCGGTCTGACCGGCGTTCTCGGCGTTCTGCTTGATGTTGGAGGCCATCTCCTCCATGGAGGAGGAGGCCTCCTCCGCGGAGGCCGCCTGTTCGCTGGCCCCCTGACTCAACTGCTCGGAGCTGGACGACAACTGCTGACTCCCCAACGAAACCGCGCTCGAGGCGGTGAAGGCGTCGGCGACCACCGTGCGCAACCGCTCCACCATGGTCTCCAGGGCGATGCCCAGCACATCCTGTTCAGAGAGGCGACTCGGCTTGACCATGAGGTTGCCCTTGGCGATTTCGTCCGCCAGCCCGGCGGTCACCTTGAGATTGCCCGCCATAGCGTTGAGGGACTGGATCAGATCCCGCATTTCATCGTTGCTGCTGGCGTTGATGGCCACGGAAAGATCCCCCCGGGCCACCGCATTGGCCAGATTCACGGCGCGTTTCAGATTGGTGCTGATCGAACTCGCAATCCAGGTTCCCACCAGAATGGCGATGAGCAGCGTCCCGGCCAGCAAAGAGAGCATCAAGGTCCGGGCGCTGTGATAACTCTCCTCCGCCTCCTCTTCCACAAACTTCCCGTTCTCCCGCACCTGAACGATCAACTCGTTCAGACTGGCTTCCGCCACCATCCGGGAGGAGTTGCCCTCGGTACCGAGCAATTTGTAGGCCTTGGCGTCGCTGTTGAGGGCGCCGACGATCCGCACCTGCTCGGCGAGCTGATCAAACTTCCGATAATTCTCATACAACGCGTCAAAGAGGTGGGCATGTTCCCCCTTCATCAGGTTGCGCAACTCTGCCAGGGACTGTTTGTTCTCCTCCCGCCACCCTTCCACATCCCGCATCTGTTTGGCGATGGGCTGATCGTCATCCAGCAGAATGATATTCTTTTCCGCCCGATGGATCATCAACGCATTGGCCTGGATGCGACTGGCCAGCAGGGCCTCCTGCCCCACGGCGGTGCTTTTGGCATCCAGCTTGGCGGTGAGAACCGCCTGCAGAGAGGCCAGCAGGGCATCCGCCGTCTTGCGCCCCTCCCCCATGGACAACTCCCGGGCCTTGTTGTTGCTGTTCTGCAGGCTCAGTTTGCGCACCTGGTCGGCGATTTCGATATATTTCTTCCAGGCCGAAACGAAAGCGTCCAGCTTGGGGCGACTCTTGTCGTTGAGAAGGGGAGGCAACTGGCGGATATGATCTTCGATCTCCAGATTGACCTTTTTCATCTGCTCCGCAAAATCGAGCTTGGCCTCGTCCGTGGGAGCGATGATCAGATCCCGGATCAATTTGGCGTACAGCCCCGCGCGATTCAAAAGCTGATTGACATGGGAGCGGCCCACGGCCTGGACGCTGACCAGTTCATGGGTGGAGTGATTGAGAGTCGCCAGACGCTGCAGACCCACCGCGGCAATCCCGCTCGCCATGAGGATCAGCAGCGCAAACGCCGCGGTCAGTTTATACTTGATCAAAATACGCATGGAGATATCCTCACCAATCGATGTATTGAAATTCCTGAATTTCGCCGACTCACCCGCCGACAAAAAGCCTTTCCAGATCCAGAGCCATGACAAAGCGTCCATTGCGCCGTCCCACAGCCCGGACAAACTCCGCGCGACAACGCATGCCGATGCGGGGGATCTCCTCGGCCATGACCATTTCGAATTCGGCCACCTCATGCACCTTGTCCGCCCGCAGCGCCACCAGGGTATTGTCCCCGGCGATATCGACCTCGATGACCACGAACCGGCTGTCCGGGGTGGCGATGGCCGGAGGCAGACCGATCTTCAATCCCAGATCCATCAACGGCACCACCCGGCCACGGACATTGATCAGACCATTCACAAAGGGGCGGGCCGTGGGCACCCCGGTGACGGGCAGGAGATCGAGAATGTCGCACACCACATGCACCGGAATGGCGAACAGATCCCCGGCCACGGCGATGATCAGACTCTTGGGAGCATCGGTCAAAGGGGTCATGACCAGTTTCTCCCCTCCGGCCCGTCCATGACCGATCGTGCCCGTTCCTCCCGCTGCTGTCCGAACTCGATCAGATGGGCGATCTCCAGGATCAACGCGACCCGGCCATCCCCGAGAATGGTGGCGCCGGAAAAGGATTTCACCTCCGCGTGGAGGCGGCTCAAGGATTTGATCACCGTCTGGTGATCCCCGAGGATCTGATCCACCACCAGTCCGACGCGGCGTTTGCCCACCACCACGATCACCACCTTTTCATGGGGCGGGGGGGCTCCGGCCACGGAGAAGAGCTCCCGCAGATGGAGAAACGGCACCAGTTCATCCCGGATGAACAGGAAACGGTTGCCGTCCGATCCGGAGGAATCCAGTCCCGCGTCCCCCAGTTCAACGATGGCGTCCACGTTGAACAAAGGCACGATATAGCGCTCCTCGCCGACTTTCAGCAGCAGGCCATCGATGATGGCCAGGGTCAGGGGAAGGCGCAACATCACCTTGCAGCCGGCTCCGGGCTGGCTTGAGACCTCCACGCTGCCCCGCAGGGCATCGATGTTGCGTTTCACCACATCCATGCCCACCCCGCGACCGGAAATCCCGGTCACGGTGGCCGCCGTGGAGAAGCCGGGATGGAAAATCAACTGGGCCAGATCGCTGTCGGAGATTTCGGCTCCCGGGGTCAGCAGACCGTTCTCCTCGGCCTTGGCGCGGATCCGGGGATAATTCAGCCCGCGTCCATCGTCTTCCACGGTGATCAGCACCTGTCCCCCCACATGGGTGGCGCTCAGGAGCATGGTCCCCTCTTCGGGCTTGCCCGCCTGTTGCCGCGCACCCACCGACTCGATGCCGTGATCCATGGCGTTGCGGATCAGATGGACCATGGGATCGTTCAGGCTTTCGACCATGGTCTTGTCCAGTTCCGTCTCCTCGCCCCGGGTCTCCAGGCGCACCTGTTTGCCCAACTCGGTGGAGAGATCCCGCACCACCCGGCGGAACCGACCGAACAGGGAACCGATGGGCACCATGCGGATTCCCTTGGTGGTCTCCCGCAGTTCAGTGACCAGCCGTCCCATCTCCTCCACCACGGCCCGCAGGGAGATGACCGAGAACTCCTCGCCGGAATGGGCGATCTGCTTCAGTCGGGACTGGACGATCACCAGTTCACCCACCTGGTTCATCAGGCCGTTGATCCGATCCACATTGACCTTCACCACCCCTTCGGACAGGGGACGGACCGGAGCCACCGCCGGTTGAGGAGCGGGGACGGGTGTCGGCGAGGACGACACGGCGGAAGGCGCGACCTTGCCGGCGGCAACGGCGGGTTGAACCGACTCTGGTTCCGGCTGGGGCGGGACGTCGGGAGAGAGGGGTTCGATGGTCAGCCGGATTTCGTGGCGGATGAACAGAAACACATCCTCGATCGCCTCGACCGGTTGATCCGTGGTCAGTTCCACCTCCCAGGCCAGATGGCACTGCTCCGGATCCAGGCCGTCGAGTCCCGGCACCCCGGAGGCGTCGCAACGAACCCGTCCCGACCCCATCTCCAGCATCTCC
>JADGAB010000068.1 GCA_015232245.1 Magnetococcales bacterium
GGGGAGGAATCCCCCAGACCCCCGCTTTTTTCTCAAAAGGTTACATCTCGAAAGGGGTGTTGGGTAATTGTCGTTTCAACCGCCAGGGATCCTTTGTCACCGTGAACGCCGCTGATTTCTATAAAGACCTCAACACACCCCAGCAGGAGGCGGTCATGGCGGACGACGCCGCCCTGATGGTCCTCGCCGGCGCCGGCTCTGGAAAAACCCGGGTTTTGACCCGTCGTCTGGCCCGTCTGCTTCATCAAGGCGAGGTGGGACCGGGAGAGATCCTGGCCGTGACCTTTACCAACAAGGCGGCCCTGGAGATGCGGGAGCGGGTCAGCGCCCTGCTGGGTCTGGACGAGACCACTACCCGGCGTTTGTGGATCGGCACCTTTCACGGCATGGGGGCGCGTCTGTTGCGCACCCATGGGGAGGTGCTGGGGTTTGATGCCAACTTCATCATTCTGGACACCGGGGAGCAACAGCGGCTGATCAAACGGCTGACCGAGCAGATGGATTTCCTGGATCCCTACTGGACCCCCAAGCGTCTGGCCTCCTCCATCAGCCGCTGGAAGGATGACGGTCTGGGGCCCGAGGATCTGGGAGAGGTGCGCATGAAATCTCCCAAGGAACAACAGCGACTCAGCGACTTCTACAGCGCCTATCAGGGGGAGTTGCGACGCCTCAACGCCATGGATTTCGGGGATCTGCTGGCCAACTGTCTGCGGCTCTGGGACCGCTCGCCGGAGGTGCTGGCCCACTATCAGCACCGTTTCCGGCATCTGCTGGTGGATGAATACCAGGATGCCAACAAGGTGCAGTACGACTGGATGCGCCGTCTGGCGGTGGGCGGGGCGTTGTGCGTGGTGGGGGACGACGATCAACTGATCTACAGCTGGCGCGGCGCGCGGTTGGCCAATATCCTGAAATTCGAGGAGGATTTCCCGCAGGCCCGCATCATCCGTCTGGAGCAGAACTACCGTTCCACGGGAAACATTCTCAAAGCCTCCGGAGGGCTGATCGATCACAATGTGGGTCGCAAGGGCAAGACCCTCTGGACCGACGGGGCCGACGGGGCGCCTCTGGAGATCTACGTGGCCGAGGACGGGGAGGACGAGGCCCGACATGTCACCCTGGAGATTCTCCGCCAGGTCTCCACCAGAGCGTTCCACGACATGGCGGTACTGGTGCGCACCTCCAGTCAGACCCGACTGTTCGAGCAGGCTTTTCACGAGCACAACATTTCCTATCGGGTCAGCGGAGGGTTGCGGTTCATGGATCGGGCGGAGATCAAGGACGCCATCTGTTATCTCCGTCTGGCCCACATGTTCCGGGACGATCTGGCCTTCGAACGGATCATCAATGTGCCGAGTCGCAAGCTCGGTCCCAAGGCGTTGGAGGAGATCGCCAACGCCGCCCGCAGCGTTGAAGGTTCGTCCATGGATGGCGCCCGTCTGATGCTCGATCAGGGGGGGCTGGGTCCATTGGCGCTGGGCAAATTGCGTCAGTTCGTGGGCATGATGGATCAGGCCCATGCCCTGTTGCAGGTGGCCCATCCGGTGGAGGTGCTGGACAAACTGATGGAGGAGTCCGGTTATCTGGAGATGGTGGATCAGGATGAACGGCGGGGGGATATTCGCGAGAACCTGCGGGAGTTGCGGGTCTTTTTGTCCCAGGTGGATGATCTGGCGGGATTTCTGGAGCGGGCGGCACTGGAATCCGATCCTCCGGGCACCGAAAAACGGGATGACGGGGTGAGTCGGGTGGTGATCTCCACCTTGCACGCGGCCAAGGGGCTGGAGTTTCCGGTGGTCTTTCTGGTGGGGCTGGAGGAGGGTTTGTTGCCCCACAGGATGGCCGTCGATGAGGGGGGAGCCGCAGCGGTGGAAGAGGAGCGGCGTTTGACTTATGTGGGCATGACCCGGGCCAAGGAGCGGTTGTTCATGAGTCACGCCCGCTATCGGCGTCTGTATCAGCGGCTGGAACCGGCCATCGCCTCCCGGTTTCTCAAGGAGATTCCAGAAGATACGGTGCAGACCCGCGCTCCCCGGATGATTGCCCGGCGCGGTGTCGGCATTCCCCGTCCCAGGCGACCGTTTTATTGAACCGCGCTCGTTTCGGGATGCGTCGTTTTACTGATGGGGGTCCAGGGGGATTATCCCTGGGGTGGGGTCCAGGAATGAGGCCCTTGGGACGCAAGATTTTGACTTTGGCGCGCTTTTCAAAAGGGAATTGCGAAGCAATTCCCTTGGCGCGCCCCACAGGCAGCGAAGCGGCGCCTTTTCAGCCCTGCGTCCCGCATTGCCGCCGGGTCGGAAAGTGAATATCCCGAAATGGGTGTGGTTTGAAATATAAAATCTTTAAAAATTTTCATGTTTTGAAGTCCCAAGGGCTTTGCCCTTGGATCCCACCATGGGCTTCGCCCCTGGACCCCACCAGGGGGATAATCCCCCTGGACCCCTATCAGTAAAACAACGCATTCTGATTTACCTACTTACAGTGGACAAGGTGCATTCAATCATGTCTGATGCCAACTCCCCCTCCCCCAGAATTCTGGCCGTCATTCAGGCGCGCAGCGGTTCCAAGGGGATCCCGGACAAAAACATCCATCCCCTGCTCGGTCATCCCCTGATGGCCTACTCCATCCGGGCCGGACTGGACGCCCGTCTGGTCAGCGACGTGGTGGTCTCCACCGACAGCCCCGCCTACGCGGCCATCGCCCGTCGCTACGGGGCCAAAACCCCGTTTTTGCGACCCGCGGAACTCTCCGGGGATCTGGTGGCCTCGGCCCCTTCCCTGCGCTGGGCGGTGCTGGAGTGCGAACGGCTCTTCGATGCCTGCTATGACTACGTGGTGGAACTCCCCTGCGTCTCCCCCCTGCGGGATGGCCGGGACATCGACGGCGCCTTGGAAAAACTGATCGCCACCGGCGCCGATTCGGTCATCAGCATGGTGGACACCGGCGAGAAACACCCGATCCGCCTGAAAAGAATCGTCGATGATCAGATCGTGGATTTCACCCGGGAGTATCCGGAACCGGCCATCGGTTCCCGTCGTCAGGATCTCAAACCCCCGTCCTACATCCGCAACGGGGCCATCTACGCCATGACCCGTCAGGCCATCGTCGAGTTGGGCAGCCGTCACGGGGCCGACAGCCGCCCCTATCTGATGGAACCGGAACGGTCCATCAACATCGACGAACGCATGGATTTGCCTTTGGCGGAATGCATGATGCGTCACGGATTCTGCAACAACCGTCCGGCGCCCGTGCCGGAGAATACCCTGGAGCGACGCGTGACCGGTGGCCGGCCCGTGGTGCTGGTCACCACTCCCATGCATTTTCTCCCCGAGGTCAAGGATGAACTGGCCGCCTTCGTCGATGTGATCTTCGCCCACGGGGCCTCCCGGGCCGAGGTGGCCGACCTGTTGCCCCAGGTGGATGGCTGGATCTGCTCTCCCTGTCCCACCTACACCATAGACGCCGCGCTGCTGGCCTGTTCCGGGGGTCGGTTGCGGGTTCTGGCCACCCCGTCCACGGGCAGCAATCACATCGATCTCTCCTGGTGCGCCACCCATGGGGTGACGGTCACCCGATTGAAGGAAAGCGATGTGGTCCACTCCATTTTCGCCTCTTCGGAGTTCACCTGGGCCCTGATCCTGGCCACGGTGCGTCGTCTTCCCAAGGCTGCGGAACGGGTCAAGCAGGGCTACTGGCGCGACGTGGAAGACGAACTGCGCGCCATCGAACTCCACGGACGCACCCTGGGGATCATCGGTTTCGGTCGCATCGGCGGCAATGTGGCCCGCTATGCCCGACCGTTCGGCATGCGTGTCATCGCCTGTGATCCCTTCAAGACCATCGATCAGCCGGAGGTGGAACAGCTCGCCAACCCGATGGAACTCCTCGCCCGGGCGGATATCGTCCTGATCGCGGTCCATCTGGACGAAACCACCCGGGGCATGGTGAATGGCGCCTGGTTTGCGGCCATGCGACCCGGCGCGGTTTTCATCAACGTCTCCCGGGGGGAGATCGTCGATGAAGCCGCCCTGCTGGCCGCGCTGCAAAGCGGTCATCTGGCCGCCGCCGGTCTGGATGTGATCTCCGACGAGTTTCTCTCCGACAAGCGTCAGCATCCCCTGATCCGTCATGCCCGCTCCCACGACCATCTGCTCATCACCCCCCACATCGCCGGGTTGACCCGGGATTCGGAGCTCAAGGCGGCCCGTTTTGCCGTGGCGTCCCTGCGGGCCCATCTGGGGGGAGGCGCGGCGTGACCAAGGAATCCTGTTATCTGCCGGATATTTCTGTGATTGTCGCCTGCTACAACCAGGGACGCTGGATCGAACGCTGCGTGCGCAGCATCAACCATCAGGAGGGGTTGTCCGGAAACGCCTTCGAAATCCTGGTGGTGGATGACGGCAGCGGGGATCACACCCGGGAGGTGCTGGCCAATCTGGCCATTGTGAAAAATCTCCGGATTCTGATCCACGAAACCAATCAGGGATTGCCCATGGCCCTCAACAACGCCATCCGTCAGGCCCGGGGCCGCTATGTGGTGCGGGTGGATGCGGACGACTACATGAATCGCAACTGTCTGCATATCATGAAACTTTTTCTGGATGTCAACCGTCAATATCAGGCCGTGGCCGTGGATTATGTGAAGGTGGATCATCTGGAAAACGCCCTGGGGCGTTTCAACTGCATGGAGGATCAGATCGCTTGCGGCATCATGTTCCGCAAGGAGTGTCTGTTTGATGTGGGGTTGTACAATCCGGAGTTCCGCATGCGGGAGGGGCACGAGCTGCGCATGCGTTTCGAGGCCAAATACCGCATTGGCCGGTTGGAGTTTCCGTTTTACAAATACCGTCACCACGCCACCAACCGCACCCACAATCAGGAGGATCTGGCCATCTATGACCGGAAACTTCGGGAGCTGGGGGGGGCCGGGTGATTTGACTTGGAGGATATGCTTTTCAATCAATCAAACAATTACACCAGATCGTCCAGATCGATCCGCAGTACGGTTGCCAGAGCTTTCATGATCCGAATCGACCCATCCTTTTTTCCTGACTCGATTTCGGAGACGTAGGCCGCGCTGCACCCTGCCAATTCGGCCAATTTTCTGATGGTGAGACCGCGATACTCCCTTCAGACCTTGAGCTTGGAATCTGGGCCGTCAAGCAGACGATCAACCACATCGGCGGGGATCGCCTCATCCTCACCTGCCATGATTCTTCTTCTGATTTCCAGAGCTTCCATGACATCTGCGGACTCTTGACAGGCATCAAGCAGGCGCTCGTACACCTCGAACGGCAAGATGGCCATTTTTTCACCAAGCGGGCTGGTGATGATTTGCGGGTTGGGTGTCATCGATTCATTCCGCTTTCACGGCAATTCGGTTGCGGAATTTTTCTTGCCGATTCTGGGTTCGGTTCCCTGCAACAGACGCTGTATGTTGGCGCGGTGACGCCAGAAAATCAGCAGCGCGATCACCCCGTGGGCCAGGGGCGCCAGCGGGGGCGCGGGGATCCAGAAGGTCGCCACCGGCCCGATGACAAACGCCGAGAGGGCCGACAGGGAGGAGATGCGCACCAACCGGGCCATGCCCAGCCAGGTGAGGATCATCAGCAGCCCGGGCCAGGGGGTCCAGACCAGCAGGCCACCCAGGGCCACCGCCACCCCCTTGCCCCCCTTGAATTTCAAATAGACCGGATAGAGATGGCCGAAAAAGGCCACCACCACGGCTGCCGCCGCCTGCCAGGAGTCCTGACCAAACCAGAGCATGGCCACCGCAGCCGCCAGCGCCCCTTTGGTCATGTCCAGAAACAGGGCCAGGGCTCCGGCCTTGCGACCGGCCACCCGCAACACATTGGTGGCGCCGATGTTGCCGCTGCCCTGGGTGCGAATATCTCCGGCTCCGGCAAACCGGGCGACGATCAAACCAAACGGGATGGCGCCCACCAGATAGACGACGATCAAAAATACAAGGGAAGTGCTGTTCATGGTGTGGTACGGGATTTGGTCGGGTCACGGGGAGCGGTGTTGGTGTTTGTCGGGGCGCTGGCGCGGGGTTGACCTGCGGGGGGAGCCGGAGTTTTTTTCGTTTCGGTTTTGCCGGGAGGCGGAGCGCCGGGCGCAGCGGCGGCGATCTGGTTCTGTTCCCAGCTCTGGACGACCAGACCGGGTTGATTGAACAACCCTTCCATCTCCCGGGCATGTTTCAGGGCCAGGGATTTGACCTCGGAGGTGGTGATTTCGGCCAGGGAAGGGGTCAGAATGGTGAAATGCTGGTCGCTGGTCCACTTGTTGAGGATTTTCTGTTCCTGGGCCAGAGCCTGTTCCAGGGTTTGAGGCAACACGGTGGCGGCGGCCTTGGTGATGACCTCCTGGAGATCTGCGGGCAGTTTGTTGAACCACTCCCCATGCAGCACCAGCACCATCCAGCCATGCAGATGACGGGTCTGATGGAACGCGCCCGCGTTGGCATTGGCAAAGGAGGTGCGATTGAGCATTTCCGGAGTGGCGGACAGACCCTGGATCCAACCGCCGGCGATGGCGTCGGCCAGATCCGAGGCCGGCAGGGTGGCGGGTCGCAATCCCATGGCCTGATGGACCTCCAGCATCCAGGGGTCGTTGGGAACCCGGGTGGCCAGTTGTTTCAGGGAAGGGGTGGTGCCGGTGGTGTTTTTGGCGGGTCGGAAATTCATGATGCCGTAAAACCCATAGGAGCCGTAACCGAGCACCAGCAGGCGTTTGGTTTTGGCCATCTCCCGCAATCCCTGGTCCAGGGGTGAACCGACAAAAGCCCGGACCTGTTCGGGCCGGTTGAACAGCATGGGAGTGGCCAGCACGCGGAAGGCGGGCAGAGAGCGGCTCAGGGTGAGGACGGAGAAGAATCCCCCTTCCAGATTGCCCTGGAGCAGTTCCTGGAGCGCGGTCTCTTCCGGGCCTTTTTTGCCGTTGGCGAGCAGTTCGGGTCGGATCCGTTTGCCGGAGGACTCCTCGACCGTTTTGGTCAGGCGGGTCAAGGCCTGGACATAGGTCACATCCCCCTTGTGGATCGCCGCCAGACGCATGGGAATGGGCTCGACGCTGTTGGCCGCCGGGGTCTGGGCCGGAGCGGGGGAGGTGGTTTCGGCGCGGACGGGAAGCGCCATTATCAGCCAGATCAGGATGTTTGCCAGAATCCATAACGGTGGCCAGGGGTGTCGCATGGCGGATCGTTCTCGATAAAGGACGGAAAATGCGTGAGTTGCTTGCAAAATCGACGATTTTTTTCTATCGTCTGTCAAACCGAACAGTCACAATACACGGCGGAATCTCAATTGGGCAAGGGGGTGTGACGGATGGCCAGATCATTGAACAAGGTACAACTGATCGGCAACCTGGGAGCGGATCCGGAGGTGCGTTTTACCCAGGATGGCAAGCCGGTCGCCTCCCTGCGTATCGCCACTTCGGACTCCTGGAAGGATCAGCAGGGGCAGGTGCAGGAAAAAACCGAATGGCATCGGGTGGTGATGTTCGGCAAGCTGGCCGAGATTGCCCAGCAATATCTGCGCAAGGGCAGCAAGGTATACATCGAAGGTCAGTTGCAGACCCGCAAATGGACCGACAACCAGGGCTTGGAGCGATACCAAACCGAAGTGGTCCTCAATCCCTTTGCCGGTCAAATGTTGATGCTGGATGGTCGGCCCGGGGGTGGCGCGCAGCCTGGGGGTGGCGCTGCGTATGGCGCGGCTCCGGCTTATGGGGCGCAACCCGAGTATTCCACCGATTATCGCGCCGCGCCGCCTCCACCGCCCCCCCCTCCCCCTCCGGCGGCTCCACGGCAGACACCTGCCGCTGTTCATCCGCCATTGGATGATTTCGCGCAGACCCCGAATTTCGATGATGACATTCCGTTTTGAACCACGCCCATTCCGGGATGCGTTGTTTTATGGATAGGGGGCCAGAGAGATGATCTCCCTGGTGGGATTTTGTTTTTGACTTTGGCCCGCTTTTCAAAAGGGAATTGCAAGGCAATTCCCTTGCGCGCCCAATCGCCCGCCGGAGGTGGCGCCTTTCCGGTCGCGCGTCCCGCATTGCCGCGAGTCTGACAAGTCGGTATCCCGAAAGGGTTGACCCGGCAATTTTTCTTGTGACCTGCCACGATATGGCCGCAGCGCCTCACTCCCGAAAGGCCACGAAGAAATTCAGTCCCACCCCGTTGGCTCCCCGGAACAGAAATAACGGGTCTGCTCCAGAAACGCCGCGACCTGCTCCACATCCTGACCGGCGGCCAACCGTTGCAACAAATCCTGCTCCAGCAGGGTTTCCGGGGAATCCTCGGACGGAAACTCCGCCAGACCGGCCCGCACCCCCTCCAGCAGTCGGGCGGAAGCCTCGTGGTCCGGCGCCGGGTTTCATGGGGTCGCGCATGGTTTGCTCACCAGCCAGGAGCCGATCCAGGCATGGGTCAGGCCGGAACGGACCAGGGTGCTCACCGCATCTTCGGGACCGGCCACCATGGGTTCGCCGTGCAAGTTGAACGAGGTGTTCAACAGGGCGCCCACGCTGGTCCGGGCTTCAAACGCACGGATCAAGGCATGATACTCCGGATTGACCTCCTGACGCACCACATGGGGTCGGGAGGTGAAATCATAAGGGTGCAGACCACTGATCATCTCGCGCCGCCCCAACGGGGTGGAGTCGAAGGCCAGGGTCATGTAACCGGCATCCAGCCCCTTGGGATTGACGAAATAATCCTCCGCCCGTTCCGCCAGCACGCTGGAGGCGAAAGGCATCCAGAAATCCCGCTGCTTGATGATCTCGTTGATCTGGCGCACCACCCCGGCATCCCGGGGATCGGCCAGAATGGAGCGGTTTCCCAACGCCCGGGGACCGAACTCCCAGCGACCGGCGCAGCGGGCCACCACCTCCCCCTGGGCCAAAAGATCCGCCACCTCCCCTGCCCCGGCCCGCCGCACCGTGCTTCCCGGGGGCAGACCGCCGGCGGCAATGGCCTGTTCGGCCTCCCGGTCGCTGAAGTCATCCCCCAGATAGGGGGTGTGGAAGGGCTGGAGATTCTCCACCCGTTCCGCCGCCACTCCGGGTTGGGCGGCGGCGGCGAGACAGGCCGCGCCCACAGAGATGGATTCGTCTCCCGCCGCCGGGGGCACGAACAGGGAGTTGACCTCGGGCAGCTCCCAGATCACCTTGTTGGCCTTGATGTTCATGGCCACCCCCCCGGAGATGGCCACATCGGGAATTCCGGTGGCGGTCACGCCGTTTTTCACCCACTGGGAGAGCAGTTCCTCGGTGCGCTTCTGCACACCCCAGGCGATGCCGTCGAAACGGATCCCCTCCAGACGCTCCTTGAACCAGAAGAAGTGATCCGCAGGCTCCTGGGCATAGGTGAAGCCCAGGCCGTCGTTTTGCAGGGTGGAGGCGTAGACCGCGTGGGCCAGACGGCCATATTTCTCGTTGGCATAGGGGGCCAGCCCCATGGTCTTGAAGGCGTGCTCGAACTGTTTCATGCCCAGAAGCAGGGTGGCGTAGCGGTAGATACGACCGATGTTGCAGCGACCGTCCCGATGCAGCAGCCGCAAGGGCCCCCGGTTCCGTCCCTCCCACACCGTGCCGTTGGAGCCGTCCCCGCCGCCGTCGGTGGTGAACACCAGCAGATCCCGGTCCCGCCCGGGATGGGACATGTAGGCAAACCAGGCGTGACAGGTGTGATGATCGTGAACGCTGATCCGTTCCGCCGGCAGACCGCTGTACTCCCGCAGGTGTTTCAGACGGGCCTTGAGCATCCCTTCCGCGTCGTCCTCGTGGGCGATGAGGCTTTCGTCGTAGATGCGCCGCGCGGGATCGATCCGGTCGTGGAACACCTCCAGATAGGCGGGAGAGGCGGTTTTGTTCAGTCGGGGTTGCCAGTAGCAGGTCTGTTCCCGCCAGAAGTCGGCGATGGAAAAGCTCTCCCGGGGCACGAAAAAATATTTTGGAGGCAGCCGCCGGGTGGCCAGGGCGATGTGATCCACCTCCCGGAGGGTGATCCCCCCCTGACGCAGCACCCGTTCCACCGACTGAAAAGGAAATCCGGATCGGGTGGATTGACGGGTGGGACGATCCTCGCTCATGGCCGCCACCAGACGCCCGTCCACCAGCAGCGCGGCACTGGCGCCGTGTCCGTCGTGAATGCCCAGTATGACCATGTGCCTCCCGGAGGGTGCGTGAAAGGAATGAAAACCGGATCGGACGGGTGCCGATTGTGACAACATCCGGGCCAGTGTAATCGTTTTGACGGGGATTGTTCAATCCTTCATCCGTGCGCCCCTGCGCTCCCTTGGCAGGCGCGGAGGAGATGCTTGACAAAATCCCGGAATCATGGCCTTATGGACGGCCCTGACGTGACGCTCCGCGAACCGGGAGCCAAGCGCCACATTCCAGCCTTGCAGCCTGATCCACCTTCGAGCCATGATGCCCAATCAGGAGTCCCAGATCCTCGAAGAACGCTCCTATTCGGCCCAATCCCGCATCAGAGCGCCGGGAGGCATTCTGCCCGGCATGTTCCGGGATCTGTGGCGTTCCCGGGAGCTGGCCGGACAGCTTTTCCTGCGGGAGATCCGCCAGCGCTATCGCCAGTCGGTGCTCGGTTTTCTCTGGATTCTCGTCCCGCCCCTGGCCACGGCCACGGTGTTCGTGATCCTCAACGCCCGCAAGATCCTCAACATCGATCCCACGGATATTCCCTATCCCCTCTACGTGCTGCTGGGCACCCTGCTTTGGCAGATCTTCGCCGAAAGCGTGCTGGCCCCGTTGCGGGCCTTCGATGGCTGTGTGGCCATCATGATCAAGATCAACATGCCCAGAGAGGCCCCCATCCTCACCGGATTGGCCCAGGTGGGCTTTTTCGCCATGGTGCAGATGATCCCGGCCCTCGGGATCATGCTCTGGTCCGGGGTGACTTTCACCTGGTCCATGCTGCTGGCCCCGGTGGCCATGCTGATGCTCATGCTGCTGGGAACCGCCATCGGCCTGTTTCTGGTCCCGCTGGGGGGACTCTACCGGGATGTCTCCGAAGGGAGCTCCATGGCCCTCAAGGTGATCTTTTTTCTCACTCCGGTGGTCTATCCCGCTCCGACCAGCTGGCCCTGGTCGCTGCTGGCGACCCTCAATCCCATCGTGCCGCTGCTGCAGGGCGCCCGGGATCTGATGGCCAAAGGGGCCATGCAGGATCCCGTCTCCTTCTGGATCACCTCGGCCCTCACCCTGGCGCTGCTGGCCGTGGCGCTGCTGTTCTACCGCCTGGCCACCCCGCTGGTCCTGGAACGCATGGGAGCGTAAATACCACCGTGTCCCAGGATCTCCTTGTCCAGGTGGAGTCGGTCTCCAAGAAATTCTGCCGCTCCCTGAAGCGCTCCCTGTGGCACGGGGTGCTGGACATCTCCCGGGAACTCACCGGTCAGGACCGCTTTCCGGAGCTGCGCCAGGAGGAGTTCTGGGCCATCCGCGATCTCTCTCTGGAGCTGAAACGGGGCGAGATCCTCGGCATCATCGGCGCCAACGGCTCGGGCAAGACCACCCTGCTGCGTCTGATCAACGGTCTGATCATGCCGGACGCGGGTCGGGTCACCATCCGGGGACGGGTCGGCGCCCTGATCCAACTGGGAGCCGGCTTCAGCCCCATCCTGAGTGGCCGGGAGAACATCTTCATCAATGCCGCCGTGCTGGGCATCTCCCGCCGGGAGCTGGCTGGCTGCCTGGACGAGATCATCGATTTCGCCAATCTGGAGGAGTTCATCGACGCCCCGGTGCAAAGCTACAGCTCCGGCATGCGCGCCCGGCTCGGCTTTGCCGTGGCCATCCACATGCGACCCGACATCCTGCTGGTGGACGAGGTGCTCTCCGTGGGGGATCTGGTCTTTCGCAACAAGGCCCTGGAACGCATGGATCAACTGGCCCACTCCGGAGTGGCGGTGATCTTCGTCTCCCACAACCTCGGCCAGGTGGATCGCCTCTGCACCCAGGTGCTCTACCTCCACAAGGGTCAGACCAAAGCCGTCGGTCCCACCGCCCAGGTGATCAGCCGCTATGTCCAGGAGACCACGGCCAGCCACTCCGCCATCCGTCACCATCCGGGCACCGAAGCCGCCTTTCTGATCCAGGACGTCACCTTTCTCGACGCCCATTCCCAACCGATCCAACAGGTGGTCTCCGGGGAGCCTCTGGGTTTGTCCGTCACCCTCGATGTCCGTCAGCCCCTCGATGCTCCGTTGTTCTGCTTCATGTGGGAACCCCTGGGACGCTCCATCATTCTGGCCTACACCCATCAGTCCAGGGAGACCGCGGCCCGCCCCTCCCTGCCGCCGGGCCGGAATGTCATCCATTTAACGATTCCCAAATTGCCCTTTCTTCCCGGACGGTATACACTCAGACTCTCGGTATCCGGCGCCATCGAGACCCAGCTGATCGGCAAGGTCGATCACCTCGCCACCCTGGACGTGCTGCCGCGACCAGGACAGCTCATCATCACCAACGAGGCCGGATTCCTGGAACTGGATGCCGACTGGCGTTTTCATTAATCAATCCTTCGCCCCGCGCCCCATAGACCATCATGTCCGCACGCCTGCAACGCCTTCTGCTCATGTCCGGAAGACATCTGCGGGAGAATCCGTACCGGGAACTGATCATCAAACGTCGCCTGGAACAGCAGGGGGTGGAGGTGAGATTCGCCGTCCCCGGACTCGGACTCAACAAGGGCGCCCTGGCCGAACCGGTCCACGAGGATCCGGTGCTGCTGAAAGAAGGGGCCATCCAGATCAACGGAGAGTGGGATTTTCTGCAGGCCATGCGGGGCTGTCAGATGGTGGTGTTCAGCACCTGGCGCAGCTATCTGCCCCTCACCCGGCTGGCCCGGGCCGAAGGCCGACCCACCATCAACTTCTGCGCCACCTCCGGACTGGATCACTGGTCCCACGGCGTGGAGCGCTGTCTGATCCGCAGCCAGTTCACCCGCCGTCTGCTCAAACTCGAACACGAGGTCATGGGTCACTCCCTGCCCCCGGAAGATCAGATCCGTATCGTCGGCTCCATCCAGTACGAATATCCGGAGGAGTACTCCACGGAACATTTTCCGCAGCGCGATGCGTTCTGCGCCCATTACGGTCTGGATCCGGCCCGTCCCATTGCGGTACTGTTTCCCAAGGGGATTCAATCCTTTCACAAAAAGGTGGTCGCCTGGTTTCCCCACTGGAACGCCACGGAAGTCAATCGCTACTGCGACTGGTATCTGGACCGCTACGTGCGCATCTGTCATCAGGCCCGGGAGGCCCAATGCAATCTGCTCATCAAGATGCATCCCACCGCCTATGTGGGTTACAACTGCGACACCACCTTCGAATCCCGTTACTGGACCCAGTTTTCCTGGGCCAGGGTGCTGGAGGCCGGACATACCATGGCCATGTTCCGGCATGCGGATGTGGGACTGGGTATCAACTCCCACGCCTCTTTGGACATGGGCTATTTCAACAAGCCCTTTGTCTACGTGGACTCCGATCAGATGCCACCCCCGGATCTGCCGATTTTCGGTCTCAACAAGCTGGTCTCCCTCACTCCGGGGCCATCCACCCACTGGCACTCCCAACCCTGGGACATCAATCCCTGGTTCCGTTCCTGGCTGGGGGCCTTCAGTCGCAGCGAGGAGTTGGCGGGGCTTCTGGCCGACCCTGTTCGCGCCCTGCCCATCCGCGCCGATGACCGGGAGGCCTTCGTCGCCGAGTTTTGGGGCATGGAGGACAATCAGGCTTCAACGCGGATCGTGGAGGAGATTCTGCAGTTCGGACAGGAGTCCCTCTCCTCCTGGAGGCGATGCTTCTCTCTGCCCTGCTTGCGGGGGGCGATCGTGGACACCATCCATCGGCTGCGGGGCCGCTGATGGTTCAAAAACTGGTGCAACAAAAGCGGGAGTCCGGAGGATTTTTCCTCCATTAAACGCAACCATTTTGGGATGCGTCATTTTATTTATAGGGGTCCAGGGGGATTATCCCTCTGGTGGGATCCAAGGGCGAAGCCCTTGGGACTTTGCTTTTGGCGCGCTTTTCAAAAGGGAATTGCTAAAGCAATTCCCGCGCGCGCCCAGCAGGCCGCCGGAGGCGGTGCCTTTTTTAGGCCCTGCGTCCCGCATTGCCGCCGGGTCTG
>JADGAB010000069.1 GCA_015232245.1 Magnetococcales bacterium
TCTACCAGTGTCTCTGGGCCAAATGGCGGCAACAACCCCGGCAACGACACCTATCTGTTTGGTGTCGGCGCGGGCCAGGACACGATTTATGACAACGACACCACGTCAGGCAACGTTGACACCATCCGGATCATCGGCAAGCTTCCCTCGGAAGTGACCCTGGGCCGCAGCACCAGCAGTACCGGCGCGATCTACGATCTGATCATCATGATCAACGGCACCACGGACAAGCTGACGGTGACAAACCATTTTTACGGGACATCCTTCAAAATAGAGAAGGTCGAATTCGACGACGGCACGGTGTGGGGCACGGCAGAGCTGGATGCAGCACCGTTCCTGCCGACTGTGGCAGGCTCTCTGTACCTTACTGCCGGCAATGACCTGATCGACTTGAGGAACGGGGTTGCCAGCAATGTCTTTGGACCCAGCGGGGGCAACAACCTCGGCAACGACACCTACCTGTTTGGAGTCGGCGCGGGCCAGGACACGATTTATGACAACGACACCACGGCGGGCAACGTTGACACCATCCGGATCATCGGCGAGCTTCCCTCGGAGGTGATCGTTGGCCGCAGCAACAGCGGTACCGGGGTGGGCAATGACCTGGTGATCGCGATCAACGGAACAGCGGACAGGCTGACGGTGACCAACTATTTTTCTGGCGCCTCATCCAAAATCGAAAAGATCGAATTTGACAACGGCACGGTATGGGGCATTGCTGAGCTTGATGCAAAACCGCTTCTGCCGACCACGACGGGCACTCAGTATCTCACCTCTGGCAGCGATATGATCGACTTGAGGTACGGGGTTGCCACCACCGTCTATGGACCGGGTGGTTCCGGCACCAACGCTGGCAACGACACCTACCTGTTCGGTGCGGGTGCGGGCCAGGACACGATTTATGACAGCGACACTACTGCGGGCAACATCGATACCATCAGGATCATCGGCAAGACCGCCTCGGAGGTGACCTTCAGCCGGGGGCTCAGCGGTTCCATCCTGACCAACGATCTGGTGCTCACGATCAACGGGACAACCGACAAGTTGACGGTGGCAAACCATTTCGCCGACCGCTCCTATCAAATTGAAAAGGTTGAATTTGACAACGGTACGGTCTGGACTGCGGCGGATATCGACATGGCGGCGGGTGCCGTGTACGCCACCTCTGGCAACGATCTGATCGACCTGAGGAGTGCCGCCGCCACCATCGTCTATGGGCCGGACGGGTCTTCCAACAACCCCGGCAACGACACCTACCTGTTTGGCGGGGGAGCGGGTCAGGATACGATCAACGACAACGACCCGACGGCGGGCAATTCCGACACCATCCAGTTGATGGGCGTTTTGCCCACAGAGGTGACACTTTTCCGCAATGCCGGTATTCGCGGCGCCAACGAGGCCAACGACCTGGTGATCGCGATCAACGGTACGACCGACAGGTTGACGGTGACAAACCATTTTGCCGCCAGTTCTTTCAAAGTCGAGAATGTCGCCTTTGAAAACGGAACGGTTTGGAGCGCGGCGGAACTGGGTGCGGCGCAGTTCCTGCCGACCCTGACGGGCAATTTGTATGTCACCGCCGGCAATGACGTGATCGATCTGAGAAGTGCCGCCGCCACCAGCGTCTCCGGACCGGCGGGAGGCAACAACGCCGGCAACGACACCTACCTGTTTGGCGTGGGTGCGGGCCAGGATGTGATCTACGACAACGATACGACGGTTGGCAACAGTGACACGATCAAACTCACCGGTCTGCTGCCATCCGAGGTGACCCTCAACCGCAACATCAGCAGTGGCAACGTGGCCAACGATCTGATGATCACCCTGAACGGCACAACTGATACGCTAACAGTTACAAACTATTTTGCCGCCAGTTCCTTCAAAGTCGAGAAGGTCGTGTTTGACAATGGAACCGTGTGGACCTCAGCGGTCATGGATGGGGTGCAGCAGTATCTCCCAACCAAGGCTGGCAATCTGTATGTCACCTCAGCCAATGATGTGATCGATCTGCGGAATGCCGTCGCCACCAATGTCTACGGACCGGCGGGTGGCAACAACCCCGGCAACGACATCTACCTGTTTGGGGTGGGCGCGGGCCAGGATTCGATCAACGACACCGACACCACGGCGGGGAATGTCGATACCATCAGGATTATCGGCAAGCTTCCCTCGGAGGTGACGCTTTGTCGCAGCGTCAGCGGCACCAGCGTAACCAATGACCTGCAGATCATGATCAACGGTACATCAGACACACTGACTGTAAAGAATCACTTCTCTGGCAGCAATTATATTGTCGAAAAAATCGAATTCGACGACGGCACCGTGTGGGATACGGCGGAATTCAATTTGGCCGTCGTTCTTCCGACCACGGCGGGCACTGTGTACGCCACCGCCGGCAACGACATCATCGACTTGAGAAACGGCGTCGCCACCACCATTCTCGGACCAGTCAACACCACCAACCTGGGCAACGACGTTTATCTGTTTGGCGCAGGGGCGGGTCAGGATTTGATCTACGACACCGACACCACGGCGGGGAACATCGACACCATCAAGGTGATCGGCAAGCTTCCCTCGGAGGTGACCCTTGGCCGCAGCGTCAGCGGTTCCGTTGTTGGCAACGATCTGTTGATCACGATCAACGGCACGACGGACAAACTGACGGTGACCAATTATTTTTCCGGAAGCGCTTCCAAAATCGAAAAAATCGCATTCGACGACGGCACGGTGTGGAACACTGCGGAGTTGGACGCGGCCCCCATTCTGCCGACTGTGGCGGGTTCCCTGTATGTCACCTCCGGCAACGACGTGATTGACCTGAGAAACCCGGTTGCATCGAGCGTTTCCGGGCCTGGCGGTGGCAACAACGCTGGCAACGACACCTATCTGTTTGGCGCCGGTGCGGGTCAGGACACGATCAATGACACGGATACCACATCAGGCAACGTGGACACCATCAAGTTGATCGGCAAGCTCCCGTCTGAGGTGACCCTTGCCCGCAACGTCAGCGGTTCCGTCATCGGCAACGATCTGTTGATCACGATCAACGGCACGACGGACAAACTGACGGTGACCAATTATTTTTCCGGCAGCGCCTCCAAAATCGAAAAAATCGCATTCGACGACGGCACGGTGTGGAACACGGCGGAGTTGGACGCGGCCCCCATTCTGCCGACCGTGGCGGGTTCCCTGTATGGTACCTCCGGCAACGACGTGATTGACTTGAGAAACCCGGTTGCCACGAGCGTCTCCGGGCCTGGCGGTGGCAACGACACCTATCTGTTTGGCGCCGGTGCGGGCCAGGACACGATCAATGATACCGATACCACATCGGGCAACATCGATACCATCAAGATGACCGGCATGCTGCCATCGGCAGTGACCCTGGGCCGTACGGGCAACAATCTGACGCTGTCTGTCAACGATACCGCCGACCAGTTGATCGTGCAGAACTATTTTTCCGGCAGTCAGTACAAGATCGAAAAGATCCAGTTTGACAACGGGGAGGCATGGGGGGCCTTTCAGCTCGACAATCTGAATAAAAATCATGCACCGGTCGTGGTCAATCCCATACCCGATCAGGCGGCCACCGAAAATCTCTTGTTGAATTTCTCTGTGAACCCCGACACCTTCTCGGATCTGGATGTGGGGGACTCGTTTGTCTATCATGCGTCGTTGGCAAACGGCTCCTCCTTGCCTGCCTGGATTGAGTTCAATCCTGAAACGCGCCTGTTTGCCGGAACACCGGATAACGAAGCCACAGGCGTACTTTCGTTGCGGGTAACGGTCACGGATCTGGGCGGCCTTTCGGTGTCGGATGCGTTCGAGTTGATGGTCAGCAACGTCAACGACGGACCGATCGTGCTTCATCCCCTTGCGGATCAGAGCGCCACAGAGGATTTTGCGTTCAGCATGACGATGCCTGCCAATACGTTTGTCGATATCGACAAGGATGATTTCATGCAGTTTTCTGCCAGCATGGCAGATGGCGGCGCGCTGCCTTCCTGGTTGACCTTCCACGCGGCGACACGTGCCTTCACCGGGATTCCAGGCAATGACGATGTGGGGCTGATCCGGATTCGGGTGACTGCAACCGATTCCGGGAACCTCACGGTTGCAGACGAGTTTGACCTGACGGTCGCCAATACCAATGACGCACCTCTGGTGGCGCATCCGATCACTCCTCGGGAAGCGACCGAAGAGACCCCCTTCGTTTTTGCCGTTCCAGCCGACACCTTTATGGATCTCGACAGTGATGACAATCTGATCCTGACTGCCAGCCTGGCCAATGGCAGCGCACTGCCTGCGTGGCTCACCTTTGACCCTGAGACACAGACCTTGCGTGGCACGCCAGGCAATGACGATGTTGGTGCCATGGCTGTCCAGATGACCGCCACTGATGGTTTTGGAACGACGGTTTCCGACACGTTTCAACTCAATGTCGTCAATACAAACGATGCGCCAATGCTGACCCGGACCATCGTGAATCAAACCGCCCTCGAAGACACTCCTTTCAGCTTCACCCTGGCGGACGCCACCTTTATCGACATCGATGCGGGTGACAATTTGAGTTATGGCGCAACCCTGGCCAATGACAATCCATTGCCTTCATGGTTGCGATTCGATGCGACGACATGCACCTTTGGCGGTCTGCCGGACAACGATCAGGTGGGTACCCTGTCGATCAAGGTGACCGCCACCGATGCGGATGGTCTGTCGGTTTCGGGTGCTTTTGACCTGGTGACAGCCAACACCAACGATGCACCGACTCTTGTGGATGCCATTGCCGATCAGACCGTTGACAAAGGGAGTTCTTTTCAATTCACCCTGCCGGAGGATCTTTTCGCAGACGTCGATGCCGGCGATACCCTGACCTGCAACGCCACTCTGGACGATGGCAGTCACCTGCCTGCATGGCTCATCTATGACGCCGCGAACCGCACCTTCAGTGGCACGCCGGGAGATGATGACATCGGTACGGTTTCGATCCGCGTGACCGCTGTCGATACGAGCGGTGTTTCCGTCTCCGACACTTTTGAACTCATGGTGATCAATACCAACAATGCCCCGGTGGTGGCAACCCCCATAACCGACCGAACGGCAACCGCAGATACGCCTTTCAGCTTTACCGTGCCCGTCAACGTTTTTGCCGACTCCGATGCCGGCGATACTTTGACCTTCACGGCCACCCGGTCCGATGGCTCGGCCCTGCCATCGTGGCTCGTCTTTGACGCGGCGGATCGCACCTTCCGTGGTACGCCCGGAGCCGACTCGGCGGGGCTGTTGAGTCTGCGTGTCACGGCGACCGACCCGGACGGTATCGGTGCAAGCGACGATTTTGTGCTGGACATTGCCAATCATATCGCGGGCTCGACTGGGGACGACATTCTCACCGGCACGGCACTGCGCGACGTCATCGAGGGGTTGAATGGCAACGATACGTTGAACGGTGACGTGGGTGCCGATACCCTCATCGGTGGTCTGGGGGATGACCTCTTCCTGGTGGACAACATTGGCGAGGTGGTGATCGAGAATTCCGGGGAAGGCATCGATTCCGTTGTCAGTTCTGTGAGCCATCTGCTGGGCGCCAACGTCGAAAACCTGATCCTTGCGGATGTCGATGCCATCGATGGCATCGGCAACGCATTGGACAACAGAATCACCGGCAATGCGGCGTCCAACACGCTTGCAGGCGGGGCCGGAAACGACACGCTCAACGGGGGTGCGGGTGCGGATACCCTGATCGGCGGCACGGGCAACGACCTCTACATTGTGGATGACACCTCCGATATCACGGTTGAACTGATCGGCGAAGGGCAGGATCTCGTCAACAGTGCGGTGAGTTATACCCTCCCGGCCAATATCGAGCAGCTTGCCCTGACAGGTACCGCCCCTGTCGATGGAGTCGGCAATGGACTGGACAATCTCCTGACCGGCAATCCGGCGGCCAATATCCTCGCCGGCGGGGCCGGAAACGATACCCTCGACGGTGGCGCCGGAGCCGATACCCTGATCGGGGGACAGGGCAATGACACCTTCTTTGTGGATCAGATCGATGATGTGGTCATCGAAGTCGTGAATGAAGGCCAGGATACGGTGCGTGCCTCGGTGAGCTTCACCTTGGCCAGCCATATCGAAAACCTGTCGCTGCTCGGTGCCGCCGCGATCAATGCTTTCGGCAATGATCTGGACAACGTTCTGGTCGGGAACGGGGCAGCCAATACCCTTGACGGTGGCGCCGGATCCGACAGGTTGTTCGGTGCTGCAGGCGACGATACTTATATCGTGGATGCTGTGGATGATCTGGTGATCGAAAGCGTCGGAGAGGGCACGGATACCGTCCAAAGCAGCGTCAGCTATACCCTGGGGGCCAACGTAGAGAACCTCACCCTCTTGGGCGCAGCGGCAATCAATGGTATCGGCAACGACCTGAACAACATTCTGATCGGCAACGTGGCGGTCAACACCCTCTCGGGTGGTGCTGGCAACGACACCTTGAACGGTGGCGGCGGTACCGACACCCTGATGGGACGTCTCGGCAACGACATCTATGTGGTCAATGACGCAGGCGTTGTGATCATTGAAAATGTCGGAGAGGGTACCGACACGGTATTGAGCACGGTGAGCCACGCGCTGGCGACCAATGTCGAGAATCTGACCTTGCTGGGCACGGATGCTGTGGATGGGGTGGGCAACGACCTCGACAATGTTCTGCTGGGCAATGGCGCAAACAATACCCTTTCCGGGGGTGCGGGTAACGACACTCTGGACAGTGGAGCGGGTTCCGACACCCTGAAGGGAGGTCTTGGGAATGACCTCTACATTGTTGACAATCCGGGGGATCTGGTCCTCGAAAACGTCGGGGAGGGAAGTGATACCGTCCAGAGCAGCGCAAGTTTCATCCTGGGGGCCAACGTCGAGAACCTGGTGCTCACGGGTACCGACCCCATCAACGGGACCGGCAACAACCTCAACAATCTCCTGACCGGCAATGTGGCAAGCAATATTCTCACTGGAAACAATGGCAACGATACGCTCAACGGCGGCGCGGGGGCCGATACCCTGATCGGGCATCGCGGCAATGATATCTATGTTGTTGACAATTCTGGAGATGTGGTGGTCGAGAGTGTCGGCGAAGGGACCGATACCGTTCAAAGCAGTGTGAGCTGCACCCTGTCTGCCAATGTCGAAAATCTGCTTCTCACCGGGAGTGATGCCATTGATGGTATCGGCAACAATCTCAACAACGTTCTGGTCGGCAACGTGGCTGCCAACCTGCTGACGGGTGGTGGGGGCAACGACACGCTCAACGGCGGTACGGGTGCAGATACCCTTCTTGGCGGTCTGGGCAACGACGCCTATTACCTGGACGATGCCGGCGATACCATTGTCGAACTGGCCAACGAAGGAGAGGATATCGTCAACAGCGTGGTCAGCCATACCCTCTCGGCCAATGTGGAGCAGCTTACCCTGACGGGCACGGCGGTCATCGACGGCACCGGCAATGATTTGGACAACCTGATCACCGGCAACGCAGCTGCCAACACTCTCACGGGTGGCGCGGGCAACGACACCATCAACGGGGGGGCCGGAGGGGACACCCTGATCGGCGGGTTGGGCAACGACACCTTCACCGTGGATGACAACGGCGATGTCGTCGTTGAAATTGCGGGCGAGGGCATGGATGGGGTGATCGCCTCGGTGAGTTTTACGTTGGCCGAGTCCATCGAAAACCTCACCCTGAGCGGCACCTCCCCCATCGACGGCACCGGCAATGATCTGGATAACCTTCTCACCGGCAATGCAGCCAACAACATCCTCAACGGTGGCGGTGGCGCGGACACGTTGCTTGGCGGCGCCGGCAACGATACCTACATTGTGGATAATGCAGCTGATGTGGTGGTAGAGAGCACCAAACAGGGTACGGATACCATCCAAAGCTCCGTGAACTGCACCCTGGGCGCCAATATTGAAAACCTGATCCTCACCGGCACCGCCGCCATCAATGGAACCGGCAACGATCTCAACAACATGCTCACCGGCAACGTGGCAACCAATACCCTCTCGGGAGGAAAAGGCAACGATACCTTGAACGGTGGCGCGGGTGCCGATACCCTGATTGGACTTTCCGGCAACGATCTCTACATCGTCGACAACACGAGGGATGTGGTGATCGAAAATGTCGGCGAAGGTACCGATACCATCTACAGCAGCGTGAGTTGCACGCTGGGAGCCAACGTTGAAAATCTGATCCTCACGGGCAGTGACGCGATTGATGGTACCGGTAACGACCTCAACAATGTTCTGACCGGCAATGGGGCTGTCAATACCCTCTCTGGAGGGAGAGGCAACGATACCCTCAACGGTGGCGAGGGTGCCGACACCCTGATCGGATTGCTCGGCAACGATTTGTATATTGTTGACAACTCGGCAGATGTTGTGATCGAAAATTTCGGGGAAGGCGCCGATACCATCCAAAGCAGCGTGAGTTACACTCTGGGCGCCAACGTCGAAAATTTGACCCTCACGGGCAGCGATGCCATCGATGGTACCGGTAACGACATCAACAACGTTCTGATCGGAAACGTGGCGATCAATACGCTTTCCGGCGGGAATGGCGACGATATTCTGGACGGTGGCGCAGGTGCCGACACCCTGACCGGTGGTCTCGGCAATGACATCTATGTGGTTGACAATCCAGGGGACGTGGTGATCGAAATTGCCGGAGAAGGGACTGATACCGTGCAAAGTTCCCTGAGCTGCACCCTCGGAGAAGAGACGGAAAATCTCACCCTGCTGGGAACCGCCGCCATCAACGGTATCGGAAACGCGCTGGACAATGTGCTTATCGGCAATGCGGCGATCAACACTCTGACAGGAGGAGCCGGCAACGATCTGCTCAACGGCGGTGCCGGAGCGGATATCCTGATGGGTGGGACGGGAGATGACATCTACACCCTGGACAACACCGGCGACGTGGTTGTCGAACTGACCAACGAGGGGGACGACCTGGTCAACAGTTCGGTGAGCACCATCCTGGCAACCAATATCGAACGGCTTATCCTGACGGGTACCGCCCAGATTGACGGAACAGGCAACGGGTTGGATAACTGGCTGACCGGCAATCAAGCGGCCAACACGCTGACGGGCGCTGCCGGAAACGATATCCTGGATGGCGGCGCCGGAGCCGACACCCTGATCGGCGGACTGGGTAACGATGTCTACACCGTGGATAACGTCAATGACGTCGTGATCGAGGCGGTCAATGAAGGTATCGACACGGTCAGCGCTTCGGTAAACTGCACGTTGTCCAGTAACATTGAAAACCTGATGTTGACTGGAAACAAATCCATCGACGCCACCGGCAACGCTTTGGACAATGTGCTCACCGGCAACTCAGCCGCCAACGTCATGATCGGCGGAGCCGGCAACGATACCCTGATTGGTGGCAACGGGGGGGATACGATGATCGGTGGTACCGACAATGATATTTATTTTGTTGCCAATCAGAGTGATGCCGTCATCGAGAAAGCGGGCGAAGGCATCGACCTGGTACAGTCATCCGTCAATCACACACTGGCCGACAACGTGGAAAATCTGATCCTGACGGGCACCGGCAACAACAGCGGAACCGGCAATGCCCTGAACAATCAACTCATTGGCTCATCTGGCGACAACACCCTGACCGGAGCTGGCGGCAACGACATCCTGGATGGCAAGGAAGGAGCCGATCTCCTGGTTGGTGGCGCAGGCAACGATACCTACCTTTTTGGTCGAGGCTCAGGCAACGACACGGTGCGCGAGAATGATGCCACTCTGAAAAACATGGATGTGGTTCAGTTTCTGGATGGAATCGCCGCCGATCAGATCTGGCTGCAACATTCCGGGAATAATCTTGAACTCAGCTTGATCGGCAGCACCGACAAGTTGACGATCAAGAGCTGGTATCTGGGCAGTCAGTATCACGTTGAGCAGTTCAAAACCATTGACAACAGGCTGTTGCTGGATGCCCAAGTGGAGAATCTGGTGCAAGTCATGGCCGCATTCGCCCCGCCAAGCCCCGGACAGACAACGCTGCCCCAAAACTACCAGAACGTTCTGTCACCCGTCATTGCCGCCAATTGGCATTGATTTGTCAGCCCTTTGGACTCTCCCACCTGCGGGTGGGAGAGCTTCTGCCAGCGGGCTGCATACAATATCCCAAAAGCATTCGTTGCCACCTTCTGCAGAAGCCGCAAACGGTTCTTCCGGACGCGTCAACAAAACAGGCTTGTATGAATAAAGTAATATTGGAGATAAAAAGACGTGACAGCCAGTGAATCAACAGCAACGGACAAACCTCTGCCCCCCCCCAGGTTGGACTCTGGATTGGCGTGTCTGGTGATGATGGCCCGGTTGCACGGTGTCGCTGCGGATGCCGATCAGTTGGCTCATGAGTTTGCTGTCACCGGCACTTCTTTCAGGGTCGAGGAGATGCTTTTGGCTGCCAGACGCCTTGGTCTGCATGCCAAAGCGGTAAGAGTGGTTGCGGAGCGGTTGACCAAAACCCCGTTGCCCGCTGTGGCTGTCGCGCATGACGGGGAAGGCGTTTCGGAATATTTCATTCTGGCTCGGGTCGATGGGGATCAGGTGCTGATTCAATCGCCCTCCGTCGGGCGGCCCGAAACCCTGTCGATGGCGGATCTGCTCTCCCGGTGGCATGGCGAACTGGTCTTGTTCACCTCCCGCGCCTCCATGGCCAGAGAACTGGCCAGGTTCGATTTCACCTGGTTCATACCGGCTATTGTCAAGTATCGCAAGTTGCTAGGCGAAGTGCTGTTGGTGAGCTTTGTTCTTCAACTTCTCGCTCTTATTACGCCTTTGTTCTTTCAGGTGGTCATGGACAAGGTGCTCGTGCATCGCGGGTTCACCACCCTGGATGTGATTGCCGTCGGTCTGATCGTCGTCATACTGTTCGAGGTTGCCCTCAACGCCTTGCGCAGCTATATCTTTGCTCATACAACCAGCCGCATCGATGTCGAACTTGGCGCACGTTTGTTCCGGCACCTGTTGACCTTGCCAATGTCCTACTTCCAGGCGCGGCGGGTTGGAGATTCTGTTGCGCGGGTGAGGGAGCTTGAAAACATTCGTTCTTTCCTGACAGGCAATGCAATAACATTGGTGCTAGATTTGCTGTTTTCTATGGTTTTTATCGCAGTCATGCTTTCGTACAGCGGTTGGTTAACCTTGATTGTCGTTGTTTCTCTTCCCTGCTATGGCATTCTGTCGGCGTCATTCACGCCAGTTCTGCGTGCGCGACTGCATGAAAAATTCAATCGCAGCGCGGAAAATCAGGCGTTCCTGGTGGAAACTGTTAGTGGTATCGATACTGTCAAGGCTATGGCCGTCGAGACGCATTGGACGCGCAAATGGGACAATCAGTTGGCGGCTTATATTTCTTCAAGTTTTCGCACAACCATCATTGGGGCGTTTGCCAACAGCGGGGTGACCCTGATTTCAAAACTGGTGACAGTGGCAACCATGTATGTGGGCGCGCGCCTTGTGATTGAAGGAAAATTGACCGTAGGACAGTTGATCGCATTCAATATGCTGGCAGGCCAGGTATCGCAACCCGTCATGCGGCTGGCACAATTATGGACGGATTTCCAGCAGACCGGTATTTCAGTGCAGAGACTGGGCGACATACTGAATACCAGGACTGAACTGGAGACAAGCAAAAGCGCTTTGCCACCTATTGTTGGACGCATCACCCTGGACAATGTGGTATTTCGCTACCGACATGACGGACCGGAAGTGCTCAAGACTGTTTCCCTGGAGATCGCGCCGGGTGAAATCATCGGTATCGTCGGACGATCAGGATCAGGCAAGAGCACCTTGACCAAATTGATGCAACGTTTATACGTGCCCGAACGTGGTCGCGTGCTGGTGGACGGCATGGACCTGGCTCTTGCCGATTCTTCCTCCTTGCGTCGTCAAATCGGTGTGGTATTGCAAGAAAATGTGTTGTTCAACCGCAGCATCCGAGACAACATCGCCTTGGCTGACCCGGGTGCGCCTCTGGCGGCAGTCATTCAATCCGCCAAACTCTCTGGCGCTCATGAATTCATCCTGGAATTGCCCGAGGGCTACGACACCATGGTGGGAGAACATGGCTCAACTCTGTCGGGCGGGCAGCGCCAACGCATCGCCATCGCGCGTGCTTTGATGACCCATCCGCGCATCTTGATCTTCGATGAAGCAACCAGTGCGTTGGACTATGAGAGTGAACGCATCATTCAGAACAACATGCAATCCATCTGTCAAGGACGCACGGTGATCATCATTGCCCATCGTCTGTCAGCGGTAAGAAATGCCAATCACATCATTGTGATGGATCGAGGCCAAATCGTGGAACTCGGTACCCATGGGGAATTGCTGCGCCATGAGAACGGGCACTATGCACGACTCTATCGTTTGCAGCATGATCAGGTGAGTATATGAGTTCCAGATTGAAATTCCAGGCTTTAAGTGAACTGTTGGGGCGTTACGGCACAACATTTCGTTATGCTTGGCAATATCGGGCAGAGATGGAACCAACGCACCGTTTACCCCACGAAGCACAATTTTTACCGGCTGCTCTCTCCTTGCAGGAGACGCCAGTTGCGCCAGCGCCACGCCTGGTGATATGGATGTTGATCCTTTTTACGGTACTGGCTGTCGCGTGGTCGATCATTGGACAGATTGATGTGGTAGCGACGGCCCAAGGGAAAGTGGTGCCTAACGGTCGCACCAAGACAATCCAGCCAATCGAGACGGCGACGGTCAAAAAAATTTTGGTACGAGATGGACAAATGGTTCATGCCGGGGATGTGCTGATCGAACTGGATGACACCGCCGCGCAAGCAGACCAGGAACGCCACCAGAGTGATCTGATTGCATCGCGTTTGCTGGTGGCGCGTGGTCGGGCCATGCTTGCAGCGTTGGAGAGCGCAACAACTCCGAACATGATTGCGCCCGCAGGTGTCAATGAGATCAAATTCCAGGAAGCTCAGCGTCAGTTGGCAGGGCAGTGGGAAGAATATATTGCCAAGAAGAACAGAATAGAGGCAGAAATTATCAAAAAAGAGGCGGAGTTGCGATCTTCCCAGGAAATTGTTCGCAAATTGGAACAGACCCTGCCAATTGCGAGACAGCGTGCTAAAGATTTTAAACAATTGCTTGAACAAAACGCAGCGTCCAAACATGGTTACCTGGAACGAGAACAGGCGCGCATTGAACAGGAAGGCGACTTGGCCACCATGCGCAGCCGACTCAAGGAGATTGATGCGGCCCTGGGGGCAGCACGCAGTCAACTTTTTGAGATTTCATCAGAAAATCGTCGTATCAGTCTGGACAGCATTACCGATGGAAATCTCAAAATTACCTCGCAGGAACAAGAATTGCTTAAAGCCGCATTGCGTTGTAAGCTGATGAAGCTGATTTCTCCTGTGAATGGCATTGTACAGCAGCTGGCAGTTCATACCGAAGGAGGCGTCGTAACACCTGCACAACCGGTGATGGTGGTTGTTCCAGACAATCAGACGCTGGAAGTGGAAGCATTTATTGAAAACAAGGATATCGGGTTTGTCCAACCGGATCAGGAGGCTGAGGTCAAGATTGAAACTTTCCAGTATACAAAATATGGCACCATTCGCGCTCAGGTTGTCTCGGTATCGCATGATGCAATAAATGATGAGAAGCGCGGTCTTGTTTATTCGACACAGGTCAGAATCAACAAATCAACAATCAAGGTAGGCAGTAAAGAAGTCAATCTGTCTCCAGGCATGGCTGTATCAGTTGAAATAAAGATCGACAAACGACGCGTGATTGATTATTTCCTTTCACCGCTTATTCAGTATACCAGCGAAAGTTTGAGAGAGCTATGATCCATCTTTAATAGTGCTTTAGTTATGTTGTAGACAATAACATTGAAATTACTGAATTTTTTCTCAGCTGTATTTCTGGGTGGTGCCTTACGTTAACCTAACAGGTCGGGATGGAAATGAAATCCACTCATGAACCGTCCATACATGATCAGCGA
>JADGAB010000006.1 GCA_015232245.1 Magnetococcales bacterium
AATCAGTACCGACAGTCCGGTCAGAAATGCCACCAGAAAGGCGTACTGGAAGCCGATCAGTACAAAACCCAGATAGCTGGCCGAGCCCAGCAGCAGCATCTCCCAGAATTTGCCACGGATGTATCCGCCCACCCCCGCGTTCACCTCGCGCAGCACCCGCTTGAGCAGGGTTCGCTCCCGGGGCAGATAACGGGAAAAGGCGGTGAGCAGTTCGGTTTTGTCCTTCATGAAGAAAAAAATCAGAAAAGGAACCAGAAACAGGTAGATCAGTACGGATACCAGCCCGGGCAACCCTCCCTTGAGCAGCAGGGAGATGGATTCGGCGGCCCACCCCTGGGATTTTTCCACCAGTCCCAGCAGCATGCTTTCGGCAAAGGGGGTGTCGATCCATCCCGAGGCCAGCACCGTGATCTGGTGCATGAGGGTTTTCAAGGTGATGGTGATTCTGGGGATCTCGTTGGAAACCCGGGAGAGTTCCTGGACCAAAGCCGGCATGAGGATCAGAAAAAAGCCCGCGCCCAACAGAATGAACAGGCTGAATACCAGCAGAACCGCCAGAAGGCGGGGGATGCGCAGTCGTTCCAGGGGGCGGACCATCCCTTCCAGCAGATAGGCCATGACCACGGCGGTGAAGTAGGGGGCCAGGGCCGCGCCGAAAAACTGGAGGATCAGCGTGGCGCCCAGCAGGGCCAGAAACAGTCCCATGAATTGGGGGTTGTGCAGTTTTTGCAGATAGTTGGCAAGCATGGGTGGCATAAGCGTTACGCAAGTGCTCCGAGTGGTCTGAAAAGGGGCGGGGATCGTTTCTGGTGAAGAATTTTATATAAGACCGGCTGTTGCCGCAACCGCTTCGCGTTCGGCAGGGGGAAAAAAAGGGGGCTTTTTGTTGCGGGATGCGTTGTGTGACGGGGGAGATTGTCAGAGGCTGTGTTAGTGATTTCCTGACTGACCGTATGTTGAATAGTTTCATTGGGCGCAAAGAGCTTTAAAATTGCCCGGCAACCTTATTTGAGCCATCTTGCTTTTGTCTTGTTATTGGGATCACTAAAAAGACTGTAAGTATTTTATTGATCTATTTTTTTCTTCTTGAATATTTTATTTGCAGCAATAAACGCATAACATCTTTGGGTTGCCATTCTCTGACAGCAATTAGCAGAAAATCCATTTCAAATTTTTCACGTATGATTTTTCTGTATTGGGTAAAGAATATCATTATGCCGCCAAATCCTCCCAAGCTAAACAATATTTTTGTCAGTATTTTGTCGCTAAATAACACAACCCATAGATAGATTGCCAGCAATACAGTCAACACCGAAAACAATAACATTGTGTAATTTTTGTTTGTATTATAGCCTTTTTCTAAGATTCCATTTAATCTTTCAATATCTTCTAAGCCTCTGCTTTCCTTACGTCCTAGTACGATCTCTTCTGCCCCGGTTGAAGCGAGATAGACATTAACTTCATTGTTCCATGACATCGTTATTGGCTCAATTTATCTAGGTTTTGATGAGAAAAAATACTGGCTTCAAGATAGCTGTCGTCTGAATTGATAATGCGCCAAAATAAAATCCTAAAATATTGCATCCAAAATGCAGGAGTTGCCCTTGAAAAAATTACATGCGCTATCATGTTATCGTTGGTGGCGTCCAATAATTTTGCCAGCTTGATTGGCTGACATACAGATAAATCAAGAATTCCTGTAAACGTATCAGGAATGATTTCAGCTATTTCTTCTTCGCGATAGAATCTATCACGAAATTCCATCCATCCGTCCTCACAGTGAGTCACAAGAATAATGATATTATGGTTACCAGAAAAATATTGACTGAAATCAGACAATGAAACATGGTGATTTACTTCGATGGAAGTATCATTAATGCTACCAATTAAGTCGGTAACAGGTTGGATAAATTTTTCAGCATAATGATCAAAACATGCTGAGCTGTTTACATATCGTCTAGGTTCGGTTTGGCAATTGTCTCTGTCAGATTGGTATTCTTCACGGTTGATTGGCAATGCAATAAGCAATGCAATCTTTAATTTTCTGGCTGGAGTTCTTATTAAAGGATTATTTTGAGGCATAATACTTCCATCCGTTTAGATTATTGACGAAATCAGAACTCACACCCTCGGTTTCGATTGTGATTCTAAGGTTATCCTCTGCCAATCCTGCCTTTTTTAGTGCCATTTTGGAGTCATGTATTACCTCTGCCAGAGATTTACCCTGGAGTGAATTTGGACTCGACAATCGTGATGTGACATATGAATGAACAAAATTCATAACTTTGTTGTTTGGAGAAGTGTATGTAATCAGTATTTTGCCAAGTCCCTCAGTCAATGTGGCGACTAGTACGGTAAATTTATGAAGCACTCCTTGATTGCCCGTTTTGATGGTAGTTATCGGACTTAAAGTTGGAGGATGATTCCACGCAATGCTGTTATGATCAGTTATAGCTCTAAGTTGAGCTATTTGTTTTTCTGAACGCGGCATGGCACCGATGATCAGCTTATCACTTTTTTCTTTTCGTATAGCCGTCTTGAATGCAGCAGCTTTCAGGTCAGTGAAGTCTTTCAGATCAAAAATCAGTTTGTTGAATGGGCCGTTGCTATTGGTTGCATTCGCAATTTTTTGGATAAGTTCATGGGTTGAATTGGCACTGAACCCTTTGCCAAAGCTATCGAAAGCAAACAGGCGATCCATCTCAATATTTTTTGATCGCAGGACGGTCACAATTTTACATGAATCGCATAATTTTTGAAGGTCTTTCAAATGCTCGTAATCTTCCTTTGCAAGATTAAATTGTGAAATATTTGGTTGGATACTCTTTGATAGATTAACCTCATTAACCGGAGCTTCTATCTGCAGAGACAGTTGATTCTTATTGTTGTCCTTTCTGAGAATAGCCACACTGCCATTCTCTAACGTGACTGGAAGATCCCAGGTTGGTTTATTGCGCAGCGATTGTGATGAATATTGATTAAAAAACTCATTCATCAGTTTTGGATTTTGTCCGCTATCCAATGCAGGACTGGCAGAATTTACCAAGTCACGCACTTGTTTTTCAAGTTCCATGCTTGGTTTGTTGTTTAATATCAGGGCGGCATCTGGAACAAAGCTCTTCGGAGTGTTGTTGATCAGGCCAAGAACATAATTGGGATTGTCTAAAACAGCCATGCGAGGTTTGAATTTTTTATCTTCAACCTGATACGCAACTTTTACTTCATATCCCATCTCTTGAATCAAATTTTGTAAATTTTCCGTATGATATGCGCCACAGATCAGGATAACTTGTAAATATCCATTTTTCCGGATCAGACTGTCCGTTTGCTTCGCCATATATCTGTCGCGCGGCAGCAATTCCCTTTTCGAAATTTCCTTTCCCTTGTTACTGTCTATGATTTTTTGAAATTTATCTCGCTCCTCAACAGATTCTATGGCATGAAATGGAAGACGAAGACCTTTGAGTTGGGTCATAATATATAAATAATCTGAAGCCGAGATGTATCGACTTGAATTGTAATCTGTCTCGAGTTTTTCGAGCTTCTCTATTGAGTCAAGTCGGCTTTGTATCAAACTCATTGCTTCCTTGATGCCTTTTTCACCAAATTTTGAATTGATTTGCGTCAATGCCATCATAACATCTTCTTCGCTCTTTACATTTGTAAAATATTCAGAATATTTTCCAAGACTTTTTGGTTTGATGTTAAAGGCGTCAGCTTGGTTGATTAACTGAAATTGCATGGATGCAATAGCTTTGTCAGGATTATTATTAAATTCAGCATAGCGGTCTAAGCCAAAGTTCAGATTGTCTGGTTGCTCTAATAGCACGGCGTCGATCTCTTTTTCATTGATCAGAGTTACCAGAACTTGAGTAACGGTCTTTTGGACTGGACCTAAATGCGATTCTCCAACAATGTATACAACCGGTCGATTGGACTGATTCAACAGTTGCTTGGTTTTTACCTCTGTACGCAAGACCTGAAACGTCTCTTCCATCCAGCCCGAAGGGGGCGGAAGAGGGCCTTTCTCTGTCGTTGGCTTGAATTTATACTCTGATTTGTTAGAAAAAAGTTCATTATGATGAATTTTTTCTTTGGTGTGGATGGTTAACATCTCGTTGCCGAAAGAATTTTTCCATTGGAAGGCGCGAACCTTCTCACTTTCAGGGACTGTCACGTTTTCTGAATGTGCGAAACCAGACCCAATGATAAGGCACAAGACGATCAGTACCAAGAAATTTTTCATTATGTGTTGTACCTCTAGGGGGGCTTGATTAATATGACAAATCTTGGCCGAATCGCATAATATCCGTATCTGTCAAGATTTTATGGTTCCTGACCACTGATCGCAAAATCAATTCACGCAAAAACCATGAGTTTTCATGCTCCAATGAGTCTATTCTTTTATTGATTGTTGCGTACCCGTCCATTGATTTATTGACTGATTTTACCCAATCCAATACTGTCGGAGCGTGCAAAATAAGTCCTCCGCATATTACACCAACCATAACTGTTAGATCGCGAATCGTTATATCAATTCTGGTAGCCAGAATTTCAGACAGTGACATCCTTGGATTCTCAGTAGATTGCATAATTTTATCTCTTTAAGAAATGTTACAAAAAATTAACATTAAGTGTGTAAATTTGAGAGTGCTAAGATTTTTAATAAATTATCATATGAACAATCAACTTTCAAGGCATTTTTGTGGAATGAATGGTGCAAACGAATTATAACTTAAATTTAATGATTCATATAATTTATAATATTTTTTCGGAAACAGTTTAAACTTAACTAATTTCATATCGCATAATGCTATAATTTTATATGTGTTTGATATTTGTGTGGGATCTGACCCGGCTCTCTCAAGAAGGACAAGTGCCGGGTCAGGTCGGGGGGATCAATAACGATAAGGCTCGGGCTTGAAGGGACCATCCACGGCAACGCCGATGTAGGTCGCCTGCTTTTCCGTCAGGGTGGTGAGTCGCACCCCCAGCTTGCCCAGGTGCAGACGGGCCACCTTCTCGTCGAGCTTCTTGGGCAGCACGTAGACCCCCACCGGATACTTGCCGGGGTTGTTCCACAGCTCGATCTGGGCCATCACCTGGTTGGTGAAGGAGTTGGACATCACGAAACTGGCATGTCCCGTGGCGCAGCCCAGATTGACCAGCCGACCTTCCGCCAGCAGGATCAGACGCTTGCCATCCGGGAAGATCACGTGGTCCACCTGGGGCTTGATGTTCTCCCAGGTCAGGGAACGCAGGGAGGCGACATCGATCTCCGAGTCGAAGTGGCCGATGTTGCAGACAATGGCCTGATCCGGCATCCGGTCCATGTGGGCCCGGGTGATGACATCCACATTGCCCGTGGCCGTGACGAAGATGTTGCCCAAAGGCGCGGCATCCTCCATGGTGACCACCCGATACCCTTCCATGGCGGCCTGCAGGGCGCAGATGGGATCGATTTCCGTGATCCACACCGTGGCGCCCATGCCGCGAAACGCCTGGGCGCACCCCTTGCCCACATCCCCGTAGCCGCACACCACGGCGATCTTGCCGGCCACCATCACATCCGTGGCCCGCTTGATGCCGTCGATGAGGGATTCGCGACAGCCGTAGAGGTTGTCGAACTTGGATTTGGTCACCGAGTCGTTGACGTTGAACGCCGGAACTTTCAGGGCGCCCGCGGCCATCATCTCATGCAGCCGGTGGACGCCGGTGGTGGTCTCCTCGGAGATGCCACGGATGTTCTTGAGCAGCGCCGCGTGTTCGGGCCGGTGCAGCACCAGGGTCAGATCGCCGCCGTCGTCCAAGATCATGTTGGGCAGCCAGCCGTCCGGGCCGAAGATGGTCTGGTCGATGCACCACCAGAACTCCTCTTCGGTCTCTCCCTTCCAGGCGAAAACCGGAATGCCCGCCGCGGCAATGGCCGAGGCGGCATGATCCTGGGTGGAGAAGATGTTGCACGACGACCAGCGCACTTCGGCTCCCAGATCCACCAGGGTCTCGATGAGCACCGCGGTCTGAATGGTCATGTGCAGACAGCCGGCGATCCGCGCGCCCGCCAGAGGTTTCTGCCCCTGGTATTCACGGCGCAGGGCCATCAATCCGGGCATTTCGGTTTCGGCAATGGCCACCTCCTTGCGGCCCCATTCGGCCAGGGAGATGTCGGCGACGCGGTAATCCTGGAAAGCGGTTTGACTGGAAGCGGTCATGAAGTCTCTCTTTAACGTTTCTGGATGGGTCCGAAGGGTTTTACAGTCCGGCGGCGGCGCGCAAGGCCGCCACCTTGTCGGTCTGCTCCCAGGTGAACTCCGGCAACTCCCGGCCAAAGTGACCATAAGCGGCGGTCTTGGCGTAGATGGGACGCAGCAGGTTCAACTGCTGCGTGATCGCCTTGGGACGCAGATCGAAGATGTCGGCCACGATCTGTTCGATTTTGGCGTCCGGGATCCGTCCGGTGCCAAAGGTCTGCACCATCAAAGAGACCGGTTTGGACAGACCGATGGCGTAGGCCACCTGGATTTCGCAACGGGCGGCCAGACCGGCGGCCACGATGTTCTTGGCCACGTAACGGCCCATGTAGGCCGAGGAGCGGTCCACCTTGGAGGGATCCTTGCCGGAGAAGGCTCCGCCCCCATGCCGTCCCGCGCCGCCGTAGGTATCGACGATGATCTTGCGTCCGGTCAGTCCGCAGTCCCCCACCGGACCGCCAATGACGAACCGTCCCGTGGGATTGACGTGATAGGCCACGTTGGCCGCCAGCAGTTCGGCGGGGATCACCGGCTTGATGATCTCCTCGATCACCGCTTCCCGCAGATCCTCGTAGGCGATGTCCGGATGGTGCTGGGTGGAGACCACCACCGCTTCCACACCCGTCGGACGACCATCCTCATAGCGGACCGTTACCTGGGATTTGGCGTCCGGCCTCAGCCAGGAGAGCTTCCCGGACTTGCGCACCGCAGCCTGACGCTCCATCAGACGATGGGCGAAATGGATCGGCATGGGCATGAGCATCGCGGTTTCGTCGCAGGCGTAGCCGAACATCAGCCCCTGATCCCCGGCCCCCTGATCCAGATCCAGTCCCTGCCCCTCGTTGACCCCCTGGGCAATGTCCGGGGACTGCCTGTCCAAAGAGACCAGCACCGCGCAGGAGGCGTAATCATAGCCCATCTCCGAGGAGTTGTAGCCGATCTCCTTGATCGCTTCCCGGGCAACCCCGGGATAATCCACCACCGCACGGGTGGTGATCTCGCCGGCGATCACCACCATGCCGGTGGTCACCAGGGTTTCGCAGGCCACCCGGCTGGTCGGGTCCTGACTCAATATGGCGTCCAGCACCCCGTCGGAGATGCGATCCGCCATTTTGTCAGGGTGTCCTTCGGAAACCGATTCCGATGTAAACAAAGACGTTTGTTTCATGCCTGTCACTCCAGGGGTGTTCAAAAATGAATCCGTACATAACGATTCGTACACGCGAATGGAGGTTGCGTGCGTGGAGAAAGATCAAGCCAGTAAATTAACGAACTTTTCAATGCGGGACAACGGAAAAATGGCTCAGGAGCATTCACGATTCCGGCCACGGGTGATGTCCCTGTGGCGCACCCGGACCCGATGACCCAATCCGGTCAGTCGCGCCGCCAGCCTTTCCACCAGATAGACCGAACGATGGCGTCCGCCGGTACAGCCGATATCCACGGTGAAATAACGTTTCTTTTCCTGCTGGTAGCGGGGGATCAGGTATTCGAAGAGAGATTCCAGGCGGTCCAGGAAAACCTGGGCCTCCCCATCCTTTTCCAGCATCTGGATCACCGGTTCATCCCGACCGGTCAGATGACGCAAATTTTCGACGTAGTGGGGGTTGAGCAGAAAACGTCCATCCAGAACCATGTCCGCGTCGGTGTTGACCCCGTACTTGAAGCCGAAGGAGCGGATGAAGATGATCAGGTCCGCCTCCATGCCGGCGTGAAACACCTGATCCAGATGTTCCTTCAACTGGGGAACCGTCAGGGAGGTGGTGTCGATGATCATGTCGGCCCGGGCGCGTACCGGTCCCAGATCCTCGATCTCCCGCAACACCGCCTCGCCTACCGTAAGGGTCTGGGCCAGCGGGTGACGCCGCCGGGTCTCCCGGTAGCGGCGGATGAGCACATCCACGCCGGCTTCCAGAAACAGGGTCTCGATCCGCTCCGCCAGATGGCCGAGTTGAGTGTGACAATCCTGGAAACAGGTCAGATCGGACTGATCCCGCAGATGGATGCCGATGGCCAGATTGGCATGGTCATGGGGGGCGTGGGCAAAGTGCTCCAGCAGCGCGGGCATCAGTTCGAACGGCAGATTGTCCACCCAGAAATAGCCCAGATCCTCCAGGTATTTCAGGGCGCTGGATTTGCCTGCTCCGGAGAGTCCCGCCACCAGGATCAGATGATGGATACGCTTGGGTGAGGGCATGTCACTTGTCCGGTGAGAGGCGTTTTCGCCGGGAGGAGGAGGGGATGTTCAGGGCGTCCCGGTATTTGGCCACGGTGCGTCTCGCCACGGCAATGCCTTGATCCTGGAGCATCTTGGCCAGTTTCTCATCCGACAGGGGACGTCGCGGGGACTCCCCCTCCACCAGTTTGCGGATCTTGAATTTCACCGCCTCCGAGGAGTGGTTCTCGCCGCTGTCCGAGGCCAGAGAGGAGGAGAAGAAGAATTTGAGTTCGAAGATCCCCCGGTTGGTGTGCATGTACTTGTTGCTGGTCACCCGGGAGGCGGTGGATTCGTGTACGCCGATGTCGTCCGCCACATCCTTGAGAATCAGGGGACGGAGATATTCGGGACCGTATTCCAGAAAATCCTTCTGGAATCGGACAATGCTCTCGGCCACCCGGTAGATGGTGCTGGAACGCTGCTCCAGACTCTTGATCAGCCATTGGGCGGAACGGGCGTTGTCCGTCATGAACCGTTTGTCTTTTTCCGACATGCGGTCATTGATCGCTTTTTCATAGGCGCGGTTGATGCGCAGCTTGGGAACCGTTTCCGGATTGACCTCCACGACCCATTCGCCGTCCTGTTTGCGCACAAAGACATCCGGAATGATGTAATTGGCCTGTTCGGCCCCGAAAGCCAGTCCGGGTTTGGGATTCAGGGACTGGATGACATCCACCGCGTCCGCCAGATCGTCATCGTCGAGTTTCAGAACCCGTTTGAGCTTGCGGTAGTCCCGGCGGGCCAGATCCTCCAGGTGTTCCAGCAGAGCGGTGAAGGGGGGAACCGCCCGTTTCTGGGCTTTGAGTTGCAACAGCAGACATTCGGCCAGATTCCGGGCCGCCACCCCGGGCGGGTCGAAGGATTGAACCAGCAGCAGGGCGTCTTCCATGTCATCGAGGGAGGCTCCGGTCATCTCCGCCAGAACGGAGAGATCGGCGCCCAGATAGCCGTTGTCGTCGATGGCGTCGATGATGGCCATGCCGAAGACCCGCTCCCGGTTGTTGACCGCCGTGACGCCGAGCTGCCAGGTCAGGTGATCGAACAGACTGTCCCCCCGGGTGAGGGTGTTTTCCAAAGGAGGCGCTTCGCTGCCGGAGGTGGTTTCGAACTGGGCCGCGCCAAAGCTGTCCCCGGAGTAGACATCCGACCAGTCCGCGTCCACGGGAAGTTCATCGGAGATGGTGGTCTCCATCATCGGTGAGGCGGCATCCATCAGGTCGTCGCTTTTGGCGAGCTTCTCCTGGGCGGAAGGGTCTTCCCCCTCCAGACCTCCGGAGCCGCTTTCATCCCGTTCCAGCAAGGGATTTTTGTCCAGCTCCTCCTGAAGATACTCAGCAAGATCCAGACTCGACATTTGCAGCAAACGGATCGCCATCTGCAACTGGGGTGTCATCACCAGTTGCATGCCCATGCGAAGTTTCAGTTCCTGAGTCAGACCATACGCCATGAAAAATTCCAGCCGTTCTTACAGTTGAAAATCCTGCCCCAGGTACATGGCACGCACCTGGGGATCCCTTACCACCTCTTCCGGGGTTCCGTTGGCCAACACCGATCCTTGATTCAGGATATAGGCGTGATCGCAAATCCCCAGGGTTTCCCGCACATTGTGATCCGTGATCAAAATCCCGATGCCCCGTTTCGCCAGATGCCGGATGATCGATTGGATGTCGGCCACCGCCAGGGGATCCACACCGGCAAAAGGCTCATCCAGCAGTATATACCTGGGTTCGATGGCCAAAGCACGGGCCACTTCCACCCGACGTCGTTCTCCGCCGGAGAGGGCGTATCCCATGGAGCGTTCCAGATGGGCGACACCCAGTTCGTTCATCAATCGTTCCAGCCTTTCCAGCCGCTCTCTCTGACTGATCGCCAGGGTCTCCAGAATGGCCAGAATGTTGTCCCGCACCGAAAGCTTGCGGAAAATGGACGGCTCCTGGGGCAGATAGGCCACACCGGCCCGGGCCCGCAGATGCATGGGTTCCTCGGTGACCGGGATGCCGTCCAGCCAGATGGTCCCCGCGTCCGGCATCACCAGCCCCACGAACATGTAAAACATCGTGGATTTGCCGGCGCCGTTGGGGCCGAGCAGTCCCACCACTTCTCCGGGAGTCACCGCGAGACTCACCGCGTTGACGACAGCCCGTCCCTGGTAGGTCTTTCCCAGGTCCCTGGCCTCCAGACAGGCGACCACCGGCGTGGTCACCGGAGTGCGTTGAGAGGCTGGGGTATGCGTCGCCGTGGCTTGGGAGCCGGAGGCGCGGAGGCGTCCGACTCCTGGGGTGTCCCGGCGGTCTCCTCCGCCTCCGAGGCGGGTTTGTTGCGCACCGTGGACGCGGTTTCCCGGACCGGGCTGGCCGCGAGCGGCATCTCGTGACTCTCCTGGACGCCGTTGCTGCTGGCGGGGGTTTGCGTCGGTGTGGGGGGCTGGATCGGTGGCGCCGCCTCCCGGGCCGTGGTCCCCTTGCCCGGTTCTCCACCGGAGGGTCCCGCCCGGCTCTCCGTTCGCGCCGGGGCCGTTTCCTGGTGCAAGGGGCCGTTCGGGGTGATCCGGGCGCTCACCCGACGGTTCTCTCCCCCCTGGACCGCCACCTTGCTGATCCGTTGATTCTCGTCCAGAGTCAGCAGAATCCGTTTGCCTGTCAACAGGTCGTCGCCGCGCCGGATGGTGGCGTCCTTGTCATTGCCCACCAGATCCAGGGTGTGCTTGTCCGCCTGGTAATAGGCCACATCCGCCGTGCCCCGGTCCTTCTCCTGGAGAATCACCACCTGACCTTCGGCCTTGACATCCCGTACGCCGCCTTTTCCCTTGATCTTCTTGTCGTAATGCACGGTCATCCGGTCCGCCGTGATGCGCATGCGTCCGTCGTCGGCGACCACATGCCCCTGAAAGAGCGCCACCTGACTCTTGTCATCCATTTCCAGCCGGTCCGAAGTGATGGCCAGACCGGCCTGCTGGGCCGCGCCCAGAACCGGCCCCGCCGTCTGTATCGCTCCGATGGTTACCAGGGCCAGGATCGCATTGGCCGTCTTCCGGGGTCTCATGGCTGCTCCGTTGTTTGATTCGTCTCGGGAAAGGTCATCTTTACATGACTTTCAACCGTCAGTCTCTGGGTCTCGTGTTCCAGGGTCAGCCCCTGTCCTTCCAGACGCATCCCTCCATTGCGTTCCATGCGGAACGCCAGCTCGGTATACAAGATCCTCTTTTCAGGATCAAAGCGCAACTGTTCCGTCATCAATCGTCCCGAACTCGCGTCGCTGGCCTCCACCCGACCGGTAAACTCCATCCGTCCCGTGGCGCCATCCACGTCGCCGCTCTCCGCGGTGACCACCACCTCCTTCTGTCCCTCCAGGGCGAATTCCAGACGGGGATGGTGGATCAGAACCCGTTTCTCCTCTCCGCGCTGGGCGCTGGGGGCGTCCAGAGTCCAGCGGGTGCGCTGCTTGTCGTACTGGGTCAGATGCACATCCGTCACCAGCGCCCCCTGACTGCCCGCCAGCAGATCCAGCGCTCCGGACGGACCCCCCAGGGTGTGGGGCTGTTTCAGATACCAGAAGACACTGGCCACGATCAATACCGAAAACCCCAGAAACAGATGCCGGGCATAGCGGCGCAGCACCCCCGGGCGACCCAGTTCCGTTCGGGAGAGCGCTTCGGAACGCATCACAGCAACCCCGCTTCCAGCAGATCGTGCAGATGAATCACGCCTGTGGGGATCTGCTCCCCGGATACCACAAGCAGGCTGGTGATCTTCAGGGTCTCCATCACCCGGACCGCTTCCGCCGCCAAAGCGTCGGCGGCGATCACCTTGGGATGACGCGTCATGATCTCTCCAGCCAGCCGGTTCAAGGGATCCTTCTCCCGTTCCAAAAGACGCCGCAGATCCCCATCGGTGATCACGCCGGTCAGGCGTCCCTCAGCATCCACCACCCCGGTCATGCCGAACCGCTTGGCGGTCATCTCGAACAACGCATTCTGTACCGGATCGGACTCGCGCACCCTGGGGATTCGCGCTCCGGTATGCATCCGGTCCGCCACTCGTACCAGAAGTCTCCGTCCCAGGGAACCCCCGGGATGCAAAAAGGCGAACTGTTCCGGTCCGAACTCCCGTTTTTCCAGCAGACAGACCGCCAGCGCATCCCCCATGGCCAGAGCCGCCGTCGTCGAACTGGTGGGGGCCAGTCCCATGGGACACGCCTCCCGCGCCACCCCGATGTCCAGCGCCACATCGCTGCTCCGGCCCAGAGTGGAGTCCAGACGACCGGTCAGGGCGATCAGGGGCACCCCAAGCCGTTTGAAAACCGGCAACAGCGCCAGCACCTCCCAGGTTTCGCCGCTGTTGGAAAGCAGCATGACCACATCCTGACGGGTCACCATGCCCAGATCCCCATGGCTCCCTTCCGCCGGATGAAGAAACAGGGCCGGCGCTCCGGTGCTCGCCAGGGTGGCCGCGATCTTGCGACCGATCATCCCCGACTTGCCGATCCCGCTCACCACCACCCGTCCCCGACAGGCGAACATCAGCTCCACGGCCCGGACAAACCCTTCGTCGAGCCGCTCCGCCATGGCCAGAATGGCTTCCGCCTCCATTCCAAGAACCCCGCGCGCCCGTTCAAGCATCGGAGGTCACGGCCAACATGCGTTCCCGATGAAAAAAACCGGGACAAGTCACCAATCCATTGAGCATAATAACATCCGGTCCATTCAAGGCCATTGACGCCACCGACCACCACCCCACGTTTCGAGGTGCTGTATGAAACTTGTCCGCGACTGCATGTTTCCCAATGTCGCCACCCTGTCGCCCCATGCGACCCTCGTGGAGGCGATCCGCCGCATGACACGGGACGCCGCCGGCTTCGCCGTGGTCCTGGAAAACATGAATCTCACCGGCCTGGTCACCGAGTTCGACTGCATCAAGTGGATGATCCAGGGGGTCAATCCGGATACCGTGCGCATTGGTGATCTTTCCATCTCGGTTCCCCAGATCGTACACGAAAACACCCCGTGTCAGGAACTCCTGCAGATCTATTATCGGCGTCGTTTCCGCCGTTTCCCGGTGCTCAACGAGGACGAGATGCTCTCCGGCGGCATCACCGAGAAACAGATCCTGCGCGCCTTTCCCCGTTCCAACCTGCTCTCCCACTACCGGGTCGCCGACATGATCGCCTCGGATCTGCCCATTCTGCAACCCGACTGCACCTATTGGGAGATCGCCCGGCAGATCGCCCAGCGTCACCGGGGGTGCGTCCTGGTGCGGGAGGGGGAGAACTTTCTCGGCATGATCACCGAAGGGGATCTGCTCCGTTTCCGGGTCGGTCCCGAATGGAATCCCTCTGTCACCGCCAATACCCTGGCCAACCCCCGCTCCGCCAGCATCGAACCGGAACGGGATCTTCTCTACGCCCTGGACCTCTTTACCCGTACCGGTCATCGCCGCATGCCCGTGGTCACCGCCGATGGTCGTCTGGCGGGACTGCTTACCCAGACCGATCTGCTGCGTCAGGTGGCCCACTCCACCCGTTCCAGACAGGCGATCCTCAATCCCGAGGATATCGCCGAACCCGCCATCTGGTTCGAACCCCATGGCGAGCATCGCATCCTGGCCATCAACGAGAAAGGCTCCCGGGCCATGGAACTCGATCCCGCCCTCTGGGTGGGCCGCTCCGTGGCGGAACTCTCCCAGGACCCGGCCATCTGGGACGCCCTCGCCACACTGCTGGCCAACTGCGGTCACATCAACCAGATCAACCTCCCCTTGCGTACCGGTTCGGGCAACGGGGTGTGTCTCTCCTGCCGCTTCAAGCTGGTCCACACCCCCGCTGGCGAGGACCGGATCTTTTGGGCCATGGCCGCGCCGGAGACCGGTCGCGACTCCTGTCATTGAAACCATACCATCCAGAACAAGGAAAAACAAATGATGCCTGACGTTTCCGATCACGATCTGATCTCTCTCCTGGCTCGCGCCCGGGTCATCGCCGTGGTGGGGCTCTCCCCCAAGCCGGATCGGGCCTCGTTCAGAGTCGCCGAGTACCTGCAACGGGTCGGCTACCGGATCATCCCGGTCCGTCCCGTGGGAGAGGAGATCCTCGGGGAACCCTGTTACCCCTCTCTGGAGGCCATCCCCAAAGAGATCCATGTGGATATCGTCGATCTCTTCCGCCGCGCCGAGGAGACCCCGCCCCTGGCGGAAGAGACGGTGCGCATCGGCGCCGACTGTCTCTGGCTGCAAAGCGGCATCATCAATGACGACTCCATGGCCATCGCCCGTCAGGGGAACGTCATGGCCATTCAGGACCGCTGCCTGATGGTGGAACATCGCCGTCTGGCCGACCGGCTCCCCGGCGCCGCCGCTTGAGCGAACGGCAACGCCGGAGTCCCGACTCATTTGTTGCTCAACACCGACAGCGAGGCAATGGTGATGGCCCATTGACTCAAGATCTGGGTCACGTCCTTGACCGCCCCCATGATCTCGAACGGTCTGGGATCCAGGGGCACGACGATCGTGCTCCCTGGCACCAGGGCGGAGGATTGCTGATCCCACCAGTTGGCAAGGCTCCACAACGCCTGGGCCTTGCCATCCGGCATGACCAGGAAGGTATCTCCCTTGCTGGCGTTGTCCTTGAATCCACCCGCCCACTTGATGTAATCCATCGGCGTGCGGTTCTGCACGAACAGGAATGATCCGGGATTGAGCACCGCGCCGCTCACCGAGATCTCGCTGGGGCGCTTGGGCATGAAGAGACGGTCCCCGGCTTCCAGATAGATGTCCAGCTCCGGATTGGTTTTCAGCTCCTCGGGATTGGCCTCCACCACCATGCGTCCCAGCGGCTGGACCGCCCGCAACGAGACGATGATCCCCCGGGCGCTCTCCAGCATGCTGGCCGTATCCCCTTTCTCCTTGCTGGAGGTCATCAGGTTGGCCAGGCCCATTTCCAGCTCCCGGGCCACCCGGTCGAAGCCCTCCTTCTGGCTTTTCTGGATGGCGGTGCGGGTGAAAATGGCCCCATGGGGATAGGCGTGGTTGGTGATTCCCCCCGCCCGGGCGATGACATCCGACAGTTTGTCGTTGCGGCGGATGTCATACAGCCCTGCGCGGAAGAACTCCCCTTCCAGTCGGACATAGCCGATCTCCCGGTCCGAGAAGATGGGACTGAACCGCAGCACATCCCCTGGAGCCAGCTGGAATTCGTCCAGTTTCTTTACGGAAAAATCCATCATCGTGCGACTGGTGCTGGCTTTGCCCTGCTCTTTGGAAACCATGGAGCGGGAGATCTCCACCTGTTTCATGTCTGCCCGGGCGGTGACGCCGCCGCCGGATTGGACCAGGGAGCTGAGCGGGGTGCCGGAGAGCACGGGAAAGACCCCGGGGGTGCGGATCTCTCCGGTGAGAATGGTCGCGTTCTCCAGCAGATAGGGAAGAATCTCCGGGAAACGCTCGTAAATGGCCGGACATTCGATTTTCCGGACACCCGGTCCCTCTGTCACGAGCATGGAGGTGGTTTTGTCCATGGCCTTTTTGGCCGAGGATTTGTCCTGTTCGAATTCGGTGATGGAGAGGTTGATGGCGCTGGAATAACGGAACGCATCCGAGGAGGACATCAACTCCGCCAGATGGCGCAGGGAAGCGCAATCCTGACGGGGCGCCTTGCCCAGCAGAATGCCCTGGACCAGGGGATTGGAGAGAAACAGGATGTCGTTTTCCCCGAGGATGACCAGTTCATCCATGTGTTGCAGCTTCACATCCCGGGAGTCGTCCCCCTGGATGACCGCCTCCAGATTGATGCCGGCCAGCGTGCGATTGCGTGATTTCGGATCGAGCCGGCGCAGCACGCCGAAAAGCAGATAGGGGTCGGTTTTCAACAAATCCAGGTCGAGGAGGAAATGGCGTGCCGTGGGCACCGATTGCAAAGTGCGTTGCTGTTCCCGGTTGACGTGACCGGTCATGCGCACCTGGCCGATCTTGAAGCTCAACACATCTCCGGGTTGCAGATCAAAGGAGGAGATCTCTTTGGCCGGCAGTTGCATGACCCGGCGGGTCGCATCCCTGGAGCCCCGTTTTCGGTCGATCTGGAACTCCAGGGTGAAATTCTTGTCGAGGCGCGCCGCGCCGATCACCCCTTGCGCCACCCCGACGATATCGGCCAGTCGCGCTCCAGGCAGAATGGGAAACAGGGTGGGATGGTCCTCGTTGCCTTCCAGCAGCACCGAGTTGTCCAGAAGCAGCGGCAGGAGATCTGGATACTTGTTGAAAATGGCCGGACAGGCGTTTTGTGGGGTCCTGATGGCCACCGGCTCCCGGCCCGTGGGGGCGGCCACCGGCATGCCGGCCCTCAGACGGGGCGCCATCCGCAGATCGTTCAGTTCGGGTTGGACTCCCCGGTTGTCCGGTACGAGAGGCGCTTCTTGCAGTTGCGCCGCACTGCTCAGACGCAGGGATTCGGCGGATTCCGTGTTCATCCTCGGCGCATCCGCGCCACCTTTGCCGGAAATCGCCCCCATCTCATTGAATTGATAAAGGTTTGAGAAGCGCAAAGGATCGGAGGATGCGGCAATGGCTTCCAGACGGGACAAGGCGGTGCACTGTTCCTTGCTCTCCCTGGTGCCATTCTTGCGCAGAATCTCCGCGACCCGCTCGGAGGAGAGAAAACGGATATCCTCCTGGCTCAACACGATGAGGATGTCATGATTGGTCAGGGGGTGGTCCAGTTCATGCCGGGCAATGGTCATCCCCAGATCGATGGGAAGAAAGGTCCGGTTGCGGGATTTCGGATCCGTGCGGTAGATCACTCCGAAGGGGAGATAGGGATCGGGCAGCAGCAGTTCCTGATCGGCCAGCAGAGAGCGCACCGTGGGCGCGGAGGTCTGGGAACGGGTATGGGAGCGGCTCACATGACCTTCCACGGCCACCTCCCCCATCAGGGTTGGGCCGGAACGGGACTCCACCAACACAATGTTGCCGTTGGTGATGGGGCTGTTTTTGCCTGTCTGGATCTCCACCAAAGACTCCCGCTCCTGGGCGTCGGGCTTGAGAAGGGAGTAGCGGTTGCCCTGGGGCGTGACCGGTCCGCCGGCCAGCTCCATGAGGGTGTTCAAGGGGATTTTCTTCTCACCGGAGGGCAGTTCGTAGATGCCGGGCCGTTTCACCAGACCGGAAACCCCCACCACCGGACCGATGGGAGGAACGACGATCCGATCCCCTGCCGCCAGAGTGGGATCCATCCCGTTGCCTTCCCTGCCGAGCAGGGCGTAGAGATCGATCGGTTGCACCTCTCCGTTGCGGTGCAACTGGACCGTGCGCAGCGTGCCGGTCTTGCGAATTCCTCCGGCAATGCTCAAGGCATCCAGCAAAGTGGAAAGACCGGTCACCCGATGCATGCCCGGGGTGGTCACCTCCCCCATCACGTAGACCGAGAAAAAGCGGAACGCCCCGATGGAGACAAACACCTCGGTGCCGACTTTCGTGGTGCGCACCTTTTCCCGCAGATCGTTCCGGAACTCCCCGAAAGGTCGTCCCATGGCCACCAGAGGCTCGGGCAGACCGGGAACCATCACCCGGCCTTCCATGTCCACGCGAAGGGTGGAGGTTTTCTCCTCCCGACCGCGAAAAGAGACGATCAGCTCATCCCCCACCCCCAGCACATAGGAGTCCGGTGCGGATCCCACCACCGGTGCGGTGCGCTCCCTGGATTGCCGGAACATGTTGTAGCCGAACTGGATCAGGGAACTCTTGGCGCGCAGGGAGAAGTCCGCTTCCAGCAGCGAGGTGCCCCGACCTCGGGCAGTGGTGGTCTGACCGGCCTGCTGCCTGGTGTCCCTGTTGCGCGACTGATCCAAAGCGGTGCCCGGGTTCTGCCGGGTGCCCCGGTTGGTTCTCAGTTGCTTGAAGATGTCGGCTTCCGGCCCGGCGGGCAACGCCTCGTCGGGAATGTTGATCTCCTCGTCAAGGCCTGCCGGAGGATCCTCGTCGGCGGCGAGGAGTACGCCGGGCAGGCTTGTCAGCCAGGCGCACGTTGCCATCAGCAGCAGGATGTTGCGCCACCTCAGAAGGTTGGATCCGGTCGGTTCGCGATTCAAAAGCATTCCCTTGATCTCCATGGGTATCACCCAAGCCGAACAGGTTCAATCAATGCTGTCCATGGCCGTGTTGGTGTTGTCCGTCTGTCTGGGCGCCGGATTTTTCCCCACTGGCGGCGCGCACTTCGGCGGTGACCGGCAGTTCGGAGCCGTCGGCGAATTTCAGCGTGATATGCACTTTGTCATTGGGATGCAAAGGCTTGTGGGGACCGATCAGCATCAGGTGCAGACCTCCCGGGGCCAGTTCGATTTTCGCGCCGGGCTTGATGGCCACGCTGGGTCTGGCCCGCATCTGGCTTTTGCCTTCATGCTGGATGGTCTCGTGGAGTTCCACCTTGGAAAAAAGGGGACTCGTGGCCCCCACCAGGCTTTTTTCTTTGGACCCCGGATTCCGGATGGTCATGTAGCCGGCCTGGGTCTGGGCCACCGGCGGCGCGGCCCGCACCCAGGGATCCTGGACGCGCAGGGACTCTTCGGCCATGACCGGAGAGGCAAGCAGGGCTGAACCCATCAACAGCGAGGCCAACAAGCGTTTCATAGGGATTCTCCAGAGTGTTTGCGGATCTTGATGAACAGATTGGCCATGGTGGCCGGCTGATGCAGTTGGGGCTGGAACAGGGCGGCGAACCGTCCCTGGGGATTGATGAGAAAAAAAACCGACGAGTGACTGATCAGTTGGGATTCATCGTTCTTGTCGGTTTTGGTGGGCAGGGCGTAGAATGCCCCCAACTGTTTGGCGAAGGCGTGGATCTCATCCTGATGTCCGGTGACGCCGAGAAATTCGGGATGGAAATAGGGCACGTAGGCCTTGAGCTGTTCCGGGGTGTCCCGTTCCGTATCCACGGTGACGAAGATCCCTTGCGTCCCTTTCAGTGCTCCGGGATGTTTCTCCAGATCGGCGTACACCTCCGCCAGCATGCCCATGGCCACCGGGCAGACATCCGGACAGTGGGTGTAACCAAAAAAGAGAAAGCTCCATTTGCCTTTCAGTTGTTCCGGTCCAAAGGGGCGTTTGTCGAAGTCGATGAGGGAGAAGGGTTGCAGTTCCCGGGGCTCTGGAAGCAAAACGCCGATGAGCGCCTTGTCCATGGTCAGGGTGGGATCCCGACCGGCGCCGGTGAAGGCGCTGTACAGGCGCAGGCCGATGAGGGCCAGACCGGTGGCGCCCAGCAGAGCCAGGATGGCCTGTCGCCGGGAGATCCGTTGGGGAGTTGCGTTCATGCCGATTCCATAGTGTGTACGGGTCCGAAAGGGCCAGGGCGTTCCCGCAGGGGCCAAGGATGGCTCCCTTGTTCTCCAGCCATCCGCCATTTTAGCCTTTTTCATCCACATAAGCCACCCCTGTCGGGAAAAAGCGTAACCTTGACAAAAGCCGGTGCGTTTTTCCGGATCGGGCGGCAAATCATTGAACCTTCGGGAGGGAGCATGACGGATCCGGATCAGTCGTTGCCTGCCACCATGCGTGGCCTGGTGCTCGAATCGGGCCGGCTCCGGCTGGATCGTGCCCGCAGAGTGCCGCTGCCGAAAGCGGGCGAGGCGTTGATCCGGGTGATTCTGGCGGGGATTTGCGCCACGGACCAGGCCATTTTGCGGGGGTACGCGGATTTTTCCGGCATATTGGGTCATGAATTTGTCGGTCGGGTGGTGGCCGCGCCCCATGCCCCGGAGTGGCTCGGCAGGCGGGTGGTGGGGGAGATCAATCTCGCCTGCGGAGTGTGTCCGGCCTGTCGGCGGCAGGAGATGGCCCATTGCCGCCAACGCGCCGTGGTGGGCATCCGCAAGCGAGACGGGGTGTTCGCCGATTATGTGGTTCTGCCGGTGGCCAATCTGCACCCGGTGCCGGAGACCCTTGCCGACCGGTGCGCCGTGTTTGTCGAACCCCTGGCCGCGGCCCTGGAAATTCCGCGACAGACCCATGTCACGCCAACCGATCGGGTGGTGGTGATCGGCGCGGGCAAACTGGGTCTGCTGGCAGCCCAGGTGTTGGCCCTGACCGGGTGCGATCTGCGGGTGATCGGTCGCCATGCGGGTTCCCTGGAGATCCTTGCCGGACTGGGGATCCCCGCCTTGCCTGAGACGGCGGTCATGGAGGGGCTGGAGGGGCTGGAGGCGGATCTGGTGGTGGAGTGCTCCGGCCATCCGTCGGGGTTGCAACTGGCCCGGCGGCTGGTGCGTCCCCGGGGGAGGATCGTGCTCAAAAGCGCTTATTTGACCGATGTGTCCGTGGATCTGGCGGGTCTGGTGGTGGACGAGGTGACGCTGCTTGGCTCCCGCTGTGGTCCGTTTTCGGCGGCCTTGCGGCTTCTGGCCGCCGGTCGGGTGCGGGTGGAGCCGCTGATCGAGGCGATATTTCCTCTGGAGGATGGCATCCGGGCCTTGACGCGGAGCGGCGAAAAGGGAACCCTCAAATGTCTGATCCAACCCTGACCCCCCCAAGAGCGGAGTGACGCCATGACCTTGCCGTTTGATCTGGTGATTTTCGATTGCGACGGCACCCTGGTGGACAGCCTGGATGCCATTGCCCGTTCCGCCAATCTGGCGCTGGTGGAGGTGGGGCACTCCGAGGGATTGCCCCGGGAACGGATTGCCGAGGTGGTGGGACTCTCCCTGCACGAGGCCATGGCGGTTCTGATGCCCGATACTCCGGATGCGCTCCGCGACCGGGCCGTGGCGGCCTACAAGCACCACTATGCCCGTCTGGCGGATGGCAACGCTTTTCAGACCCCGTTGTTTCCCGGGGTCCGGGAGACACTGACCGCCCTGCGGGCCCGGGGGATCACCCTGGCGGTGGCCACGGGAAAATCCCGGCGCGGCTTGGAGCGCACCCTGCTGGAACACGATCTGCAGGAGTTTTTCGCCGCGTTCATGACCTCGGATCAGGCACCGAGCAAGCCCCATCCCGCCATGATCGAAAAGATTCTGGACGCCACCGGCTGTTTGTCTGGACGCACCCTGATGGTGGGGGATACGGTGTTCGACCTGGAGATGGGACACAATGCGGGGGTGCGGACCGCAGCAGTCACTTTCGGCTGTCACGGACGGGAACGGCTGGCCCAGGCCAGGCCGGAGTTCTGGCTGGAGCGACTCCCCGATCTGTTGCCCGTGGTCGGGATCGGGCAGGAGGGGAGATGATCGGTCTGGGCGGTCGGCAGGGGGGTGTCATGGGCATGGGGTTGGGAGCGGTTGTTCTGTTGGGGGTGTTGACCTGTGGAAGTCTCTGGGCCGACTCCACGGTGCGTCATTGCGTGGATGCCAAAGGGCGGATCATCCTGAGGAGCGATCATTGCGGACCAGGGGAGAAGGACCGGGATCCGCCACCACCGGATGAGATCATCCCGCTGCTTCCCAAGGGAACCCGGGGACAGTACTGGGTGGCGGCAGTGGTCAACAATCGGGTGACTGTGGAGTTTCTCATCGATACCGGGGCCAATGTGGTGGTGCTGCCCGGGGATGTCACCGACAAACTGGCGGCGCAAGGCTCGATCCGTCCCGAGGACTGGTTGGGCATGGCGGTCTCCACCATGGCGGACGGCTCCAGCGGTCGTCATGCGGTGGCCCGTCTGGAGAGCCTGCGGATTGGGGAGAGGGAACTCAAGAACGTGGCGGTGACAGTCACCCCCGCCAAGGGTATGCCTCTGCTGGGGACCTCGGTCCTGGAGCAGCTCGGGGCCTGGCGCATCGATCCGGAGAAGCGGCAGTTGCTCATTCCCCGCCTCCCCGGCGCTCCGACCCCACGGGTATCGGAACCGCCCCCATCGATCCCGGCGGTGAATCCGAAACTTTCCGGCAACGGCAAGACTCTAAGACAGTGCTGGCGCAGCGATGGCAGTTCCTATCTTTCCGCCCCCCCCTGTCCGGTCGGGAGCGGGACAGTGCCGGTTATCGACAGAAATAATCGGTGACTTTGTTGTTCTTTTCCAGCACCACGAAGGTGTGGATGCACCCTTTGCCGTCCTTGGGATAATAGAGATACCCCTCGGCGGCGGCCTTGCCCGGCAGGGTGATGTCCAGGGTCATGTTGGGTTGACCGAAACGGGCGATCAGATCCTTGCCCGTGGCGCCGATCAGCTTTTCAGGATTGACCGAGGAAGGATGGCTGGTGGGTGGCGCGATTTTTGGCGCTGCCGTTGCCGCTGAAGTGGGGATCGGGATGGTTGCCTTTGGCGGGGCTTTCTCCTCTGTGGAGGCGGCCTTGGTCTCTGTCGCGGGTGGCCTGGCCCCCTGGGCTTTGGTTTCCGGAGGGGTGATGGTCGTTTCCATGGCGCAGCCGGCCAGCAGCAGGGCTGTCAGCAGCGTCACCTTGATTGGCATGGCCATTTTTGTCATCTGCTCCCGCTCACCGTGAATGCCGTTCATCCGTCCGCCAGGATGCGGGTCTCAAGGGCCTTGCGGACCTCGACCGCCTTGTCCGTGGATACCTGACAGGTGCCTGCCGCCGCATGACCGCCGCCGCCGAACTGCAGGCACAACGAGCCGATATGGGTGTTGGAGGTGCGATTGAAGATCGATTTTCCCATGGCAAAGACCGTGGTCTTGCGGGTCGGTCCCCAGAGTATGTGCAGCGAAATGTTGCACTGGGGGTAAAGCGCATAGATCATGAACCGGTTGCCTGGATAGATGATATCGTCGTGGCGCAGATCCAGCACCGCCAGATGGCGATGGATCTTGGTCCGGGTCTGGATCTGGGTTTTGAACAGCTCCTCCTGCTCGAAGAAGAATTCCACCCGTTCCCGGACATCCGGCAGAGCGAGCACCTCCTCCACGGTGTGACGACGGCAGTATTCGATCAGATCCATCATCAGGTTGTAGTTGGAGACGCGGAACTCCTTGAACCGTCCCAATCCGGTACGGGGATCCATGATGAAGTTCAAAAGCATCCACCCTTTGGGATAGAGGACATCATCCTCTTCGAGCTGGCCGGAGTCCGCCTTGTCCACCGCATCGAGAATATCCTCCCGGATGTGGGGAAAGGTGGCCTTGCCGCCAAAGTGTTGATAGACCACCCGGGCCGCCGAAGGGGCCTCGGGGTGAATGATATGATTTTCACTCGGGGGATGTCCGGCCCGTTCCACCTCGCTGGCGTGGTGGTCCAGCACCAGATGGGCGCCAGACACATAGGGCAGGTTGGTGATGATGTCCCGTGACGTGATGGGAATTTTGCCATCCTGCATGTCCTTGGGCTGGACAAACAGAATGTCGTCGATGATTCCCAGTTCCCGCAGCAGCATGGCGCTGACCAGACCGTCGAAGTCGCTGCGGGTGACGAGACGATATTTTTGTTGTTCGGACATGCTTGGCTCCCGTGGCCGAGAGGGTGGATCCCCATTTCTTGCAACGAGTATAGGGGATTTCCTCGAACTGATCCATTGCTAAAATTTCATCATCGCCTTTCCATGGCGGATCCGGTACAGATAGAATGATTTTTTTGGCAACAGAGTCGAAAAGAGCAGGTCCCGGGGGGGTGTTTTCTTTTGCGTCTGGAGGGAGCGATGAAGCAGGAGTCTGGAGTGCGGGGCGGGAAACGGGATTTTGGCCTGGCCACCCGGGCGTTGCACGCCGGCGGACCGACCACGCCGGAACGGGAAAACAGTCCGCCGATCTTTCTGACTTCGAGTTTCCGTTTCGACTCCGCCGAACATGCCCAGGCGGTCTTCGCCGGCGAGGAGGAGGGGAATGTCTACAGCCGTTTCACCAATCCGACGGTGGCCCTGTTCGAAACGCGGGTCGCGGCCCTGGAAAACGCGGAACACGCGGTGGCCACCGCCTCGGGCATGGCGGCGGTCACTCTGGTGTTTCTGTCGTTTCTCTCCGCCGGGGAGCACGTGGTCATCAGTCGGTCGGTGTTCGGTTCCACCACCAATATCGCCAACACTCTGCTCAAACGCCTCAATATCGGCGTGACCCGGGTGCCTTTGGCGGATCTGACCGCCTGGGAGAGCGCCATCACCCCGGACACCCGCATGTTTTTTCTGGAAACGCCAGCCAATCCCACCCTGGAAATGGTGGATCTGGCAGCCCTGACCCGTCTGGGTCGGGAACGGGGCATTCTGGTGGTGGTGGACAATGTGTTGTGTACCCCCTGTCTGCAGCGTCCTTTGGATCTGGGGGCCGATCTGGTGGTTCATTCCGCCACCAAATACATGGACGGACAGGGCAGGGTGCTGGGCGGAGTGGTTGTCGGCACACGCGATTTGTTGATGGACAAAGTGTTTCCCATGTTGCGCAATACCGGTCCATCTCTTTCGCCCTTCAATGCCTGGGTGCTTCTCAAAGGACTGGAAACCCTCTCCCTGCGCATGGAACGCCACTGCGACAACGCCGAGAAGGTCGCCTTCCATCTGGCCGCCCGGGATGATCTGACAGGACGGGTGTTTTATCCGGGTCTGCCGGATCACCCCCAGAGGGAACTGGCCATACGACAAATGCGCCGCTTCGGCGCCATTGTCTGTCTGGATCTGGGATCCCGGGAGAATGCCCAGCGTTTCATGAATGCATTGCAACTGGCGATCATCACCGCCAATCTGGGGGATTGCCGCACCCTGGTCACGCATCCGGCCACCACCACCCACGCCAAACTCACCGAGGCGGAACGCCAGGCCGCCGGCATCACCCAGGGACTGGTCCGGCTCTCCATCGGTCTGGAGGATGTCAAGGATATCCTCGACGACCTCGATGCGGCACTGGAGTGATCCGGCTGGCACTTTTCGTCCCGTTAGCCTTGGCAAGGGTTGCACCTGCCTGCGCCATGAGTCATTTTATAATGGCCCAAGGTGACAGTGTGCACCTACCATCAAACGCGATCACGGAGGATAATGAACATGGCAGAACCGATTCGTGTGGCGGTGACCGGAGCCGCCGGTCAAATTGCCTACAGTGCGATTTTTCGTCTGGCCTCTGGTGCCGTGTTCGGCCCGGATCAGCCGGTTTATTTGAGTTTTCTGGAAATCACCCCGGCCATGAAGGTGCTGGAGGCGGTGATGATGGAACTCGACGACTGCGCCTTCCCCACCCTGGTCGGGATGCGCGGCAGCGATCAGGCCGAACAGGCCTTCGACGGGGTGAATGCCGCTCTGCTGATCGGTTCCCGGCCCAGAGGCCCGGGCATGGAACGGGCGGATCTGATCCGGGTCAATGGTCCGATTTTCGTCGGACAGGGCAAGGCCCTCAACCGGGCCGCCTCCGATGTCCGGATCGTGGTGGTGGGCAACCCCTGCAATACCAACTGCCTCATCGCCATGAGCAACAGCGATGTGCCCAAGGATCGCTTCTCGGCCATGATGCGTCTGGACTACAACCGGGCCAAGACCATGCTCGCCAACAAGGCCGGCGTGCCCGTCACCGCAGTCACCAATCTGGCGGTCTGGGGCAATCACTCCAACAATCAGTATCCGGACTTCGAAAACGCCCGCATCAACGGTCGCCTGGTCCCCGAGGTGATCACCGATACCGCCTGGCTGCAAGATGCCTTTGTGTCCGATGTCCAGAATCGCGGCGCGGCGGTCATCAAGGCCAGAGGAGCCTCCAGCGCCGCCTCCGGCGCCATCGCCGCCCTGGATCACCTGCTCTCCCTCAGACAGCCCACCCCGGCGGATGACTGGTTTGTGGCCGCTGTGCTCTCCGCAGGTCAATATGGTGTCGATCCTGGCCTGATTTTCGGTTATCCTTTGCGTGTGAAAGGCGATGGCTGGGAAGTGGTCGAAGGTCTCACCCTGTCGGACTGGGGGCGCGCCAAATTCGAAAAGGTGCTCGATGAACTGCGCCAGGAGCGTGAGGTGGTCAAGGATCTGTTGTAGATCGGAGGCCACTTGCGGAACTTACCAAGTGAACGGGAGCCGGCAATGAAGTATGTGATCTTTCTGGGGGACGGCATGAGTGACCGCCCCCTGGAGGCCCTCGATGGCCGCACCCCCCTGATGGCCGCCCGTACCGCCAACCTCGACCGCATGGTGCGTGAAGGGGTGGGCGGGTGGTCCCTCAACACCCCGGATGGCTACTATCCGGGCAGTGATGTGGCCAATCTGGGGGTGCTGGGATATGACGTCACCCAGAGCTATACCGGGCGCAGTCCCCTGGAAGCGGCGGCCATGGGGGTGGAACTGGGGCCGAACGATGTGGCGTTCCGCTGCAATCTCGTGACCCTCGGGGAGAACTTCTCCATCATGGAGGATTTCTCCGCCGAGCATATCTCCACCCGGGAGGGGGCGCGCATCATCGAAACCCTCAACGAAAAACTCGGCTCGGAGCAGTTCCGCTTCCATCCGGGTGTGAGCTATCGGCATCTTCTGGTCTGGAAGAACGGCAGAGATCGCCTGAACGCCCGGCCTCCCCACGACATCTCCGACCGGCCCATCGCCGGCGCCACCCCCGAGGGGCCGGATGCCCAACCCATCATGGCGCTGATGCGGGCGTCCTGGGATTTTCTGGCGGATCATCCGGTCAATCGGGAACGGGTTGCCCAAGGCAAGCGACCCGCCAACTCCATCTGGTTGTGGGGGCATGGCCGCAAACCGTTCCTGCCTCCCTTCCGGGAGCGCTTCGGCAAAAGCGGCGGGATCATCTCTGCCGTGGACTTGATGCGGGGGATCGCGGCCCATATCGGTTTCGACGTGCTCCATGTGCCGGGCGCCACCGGCTGGATCGATACCGACTACGAAGGCAAGGCCCGGGCCTGTCTGGAAGGATTGGAGACACGGGATCTGATGTTCGTGCATGTGGAGTCTCCGGACGAGGCCGGACATGCGGGGCGACTGGATTACAAGCTCCAGGCCATCGAGGATTTCGATGCCCGGCTGGTGGGTCCGGTGCTGGAAACCCTCGCCTCCCGGGGACCGTTCCGCGCCCTGTCGCTGCCGGATCATCCCACCCCCCTGGTGACCAAAACCCATGATCCGGGTCCGGTGCCCTTTGCCATGTATGGGCACGGCATCATTCCGGATCTCAATACCGCTTATGATGAACGTCTGTTGCAGACCGCTTCGTTGACCTTTGCCCCGGGCACGAAACTCATGCCGTACTTTCTGCATGCCGGTCTTTGAGTCTTGACCGTTTCGGGATGCGTTGTTTTTACGGATAGGGGAAGGGAAAGGGGGTATCCCCTTTCCCTTCCCCTGCCTCCGAATCGTGTATGCGGTTTTCCCACGCACGGCTCTCCAGTCGATCGTTTCCTCACCGGAAGGTGTCAATGAAAATGAGACACTGACGGAAAAAAAATTAGCGTAGCCTCCATTACGCTCTGGTTCATCCTTCTTCAGTGCCAACCGCAACCCGCCATCCCTGTGGACAGCTCGGCAAAAACCGCCGACCTGCCCACAGGGATACGGCGTGTTGCTCGCATGTATTTTAGGCTGTTAAAACAATTTATATCTATTTTTTTTAAAGTAAAAACCATCTTTTCTCTTCGAGCATTTCACATGCTTCCGATCAAGACCCCGCCATCTTCTCCGTCTGATCAGGCAAGATCGGAGGATTGATCCATACTGCAGTCGGCAACTTATCTAATGCTGGCAGCTTACCCTTGAAACGGCTCGGGTGGCGTTCAGCCGCTATTGCCAAAGTGTGCTTCCGTTTTTCCAGGATCTTGTCAGCATCCCCGTAATGCACCGCTGCAGGCGTCAGCATGGCGATACCAGAATGCAAGTGTTCGTTGTTATACCAACGGAAAAATGCTCGACAGAATCCTTGCGCATCTTCTGTGGAGCCAAACCTGTCCGGGAATACTGGATGGTATTTGAGCGTCTTGAACTGGGGGTGGTACCTCTTTTTTTGTTCAAACCAGACAAGATGCCATCTTCCCTCTGTCGGCGCCAGGTAGTCAGATACGATGCGTAAAGACCTTCTCTTCGTAGCAAAGATCCAATTTGGCCCGTTTCCTCACAACGATCTGTTTCTTCCAAAATTTTACGTTTGTAATCTGCCGTGAACACCCGTCTTACCGGGCGATCCAGCACCTCAGGGTCAGGACGCAATCCCTCTCCCGTCTGAGCGACTCCAATCTGCTCTGTCTTGTGTTGTGCCATGCTCACCTCGAACACTCCCATGAGATCATATCCTCCCCGCCCTCTACTTTAATTGATTAGGGGGTCAATGTCTCGCTTATCATTGGCACACAGGGCGGAATATTCTGGGCACCACGGTGCCATTGCCGGTTCGGGCGGAACAATTGGTGATGAGGTTTGATTCTTGAACGGCGTTATCCGACAAGCAGCGACTTGAGAGCGGGAAGCACGGTGGCCGCAACGACTACAGCCAGCATCCATTTGACGAGGTTGATTTCAGCCATGATCCGGGTTTCAAGTTCGCGCAGATCACCTTTGGTAGCCAGTTCCTTGAGTTGGCTATCCTGGACATCTCGAATGGCTTCTGAAAATGCTTCAGCCTGTTTTTCCTCGACACCAGCAGCCTTGAGGGTCTTGACGAACTTCAACGTGTCAAATGCAACGGCGGCGTTCATGACAGTCTCTCCCAACGAAATTGACGACAAAAACATCTTACCACAGGATTCCACCCCCATGGCAAAAAAATTGTTTGACACCACCTCCACCCTGACGGCATCATGGTTGCCGGAGCTTGATAACTCCACAACGCAAGGCGGACAACCGCCCCCGTCAGATTGGCGTTTTTTTGTGCCCGTTTTTCCGGGTACCACCACATCTAACCGTGGTTGATTAAAGTTTTACATTTTGGGCGCACTTTATAGCTCAGAAGCTCTTTCATC